>JAWLDB010000062.1:0-12882 GCA_041686915.1 Bacillota bacterium | reverse complement strand
CCGCCACCGATAATGGCCAGATTGTACTTATTCATAAGCAGCCTCCTGTCTGGCTTGATAGACACAAGCCGCACGGTATTATACTGCAACAATCAGGAACAGTCTAGTATAGCTTGGTCGAATAGCCTGAGTTTAACTCACTTACCAGTTGCTATTCACCATGCCTGGCCAGTGGGAGAGAACATATTCTCAATGGTTGTTTACACAGCGAGGAAACCTTAGCGGCCCTATAATACCAGGTAGATAGGAGGGTGATTATGCATAAGCTACTTCAGTCCCACTCGATATTTCCAACTCAGGATCCCCAGGCTACGGCGGACTACTACGTTAATGTACTAGGCTTCCGCGCGGTTGCGTATCTAAACGCAGCAGAACCGCACATCTGTCTATACAGAGATGATACTGAGATCATTCTGACCCTGTCCAGAACGCAGAAGGTGCTGCCAAACCGCGTGCTTTACGGATATGGATACGATGCCTACTTCATCACCAAGGACCAGGAAGCACTGCAACGCGATTTGCTTGAAGCGGGCGCAAACATTGTTAGGCCACTCAATACAACGGATTACCAGAACCGGGAGTTCGTCATCGAAGACATCGACGGACGCTGGATCGCCTTTGGGATCAAACAAGGTTAACCCAAGAGCGCCTTCCCTGACTGCCATGTGGCAGTAGGTAAAGGCGCTGTCTATTTCTGGGCATGCTATCCTTCAGAGGTGATCGTCTTGCATAGTGGAAAAGCTAATCGTCTGATTGAAGAAAAGTCCCCTTATCTGCTACAACACGCCTATAACCCGGTCGACTGGTACCCTTGGGGAGAGGAAGCCTTTGCCAAGGCCAAGGCTGAGGATAAGCCGGTGTTCCTGTCGGTAGGCTACTCGACTTGCCATTGGTGCCATGTGATGGAGCGCGAGTCTTTTGAGGACGAAGAGGTGGCAGAGGTACTGAACGACGTTTTCGTCTCTATCAAGGTTGACCGTGAGGAACGGCCGGATATAGACACAATTTACATGACTGTCTGCCAGGCAATGACCGGCAGCGGTGGCTGGCCGTTGACAATTATCATGACCCCGGACAAGCGTCCATTCTATGCCGGCACATACTTCCCCAAAAAGAGCCGCTATGGCCGCCCAGGAGTAATTGATCTGGCAAAAGGGATCAAAAAGTCTTGGCAGGAGAAACGGGATGAACTGTTTCAGATAGCCGCACAGGTGACAGACCATCTGCAATCGATGGTGACTGCATCGCCCCTGAGCGGCGGGCTGGATGAAGATGTGCTAACCCGGGCCTACGACAGTCTGGCCAAGGTATATGACGCAGATTACGGCGGCTTTGGCCGCGCACCCAAGTTCCCAACACCGCATAACCTCTCCTTCCTGCTGCGCTATTGGCAGCGTGCAGGCGAGCGAAAAGCGCTGGATATGGTCAAGCATACACTGGACGCTATGGGTCAAGGTGGAATGTACGACCAGTTCGGTTTTGGCTTCCATCGCTACTCCACAGACCGCGAATGGCTGCTGCCTCACTTTGAGAAGATGCTCTATGACCAGGCGCTGCTGGCTATAGCCTATTTGGAGGCGTACCAGGCGGACAAGCAGGAAAGCCATGCGAGGAAAGCTGAAGAGATCTTCACTTACGTGCTGCGAGATATGACCGACGAGGCAGGTGGGTTCTATTCAGCTGAAGATGCGGACAGTGAGGGTGAAGAAGGCAAGTTCTATGTCTGGACGACTGAGGAGCTGCGCAGAGTGTTGACTCCGGAAAACGCGGAGATTGCTATCAAGGTGTTCAACGTTCATGAAGATGGCAACTTCCACGACGAGGCCACGCGCGAGAAGACAGGCACCAACATCCTGCACCTGACCAAGCCACTCAGCCAGCTGGCTAGCGAGCTTGAGATGAGCGTCGAGGATCTGGAGCGGCATCTGGATGAAATCAGGCAGACGCTGTGGGGGGTGCGGGAGAACCGCATCCACCCCTTTAAGGATAACAAAGTCCTGACGGACTGGAACGGCTTGATGATTGCTGCCCTAGCCCGCGGCGGGCGAGTACTCGGGGTAGAACGCTATACCCAAGCTGCCGAGGACGCAGTCGCCTTCATCAAGAACAATCTGCTCCGACCTGATGGCAAGCTGCTCAAGCGTTACCGGGAAGGCGAGGCAGCCTTACCAGCGCATGTAGATGACTATGCCTTCATGGTTTGGGGTTTGATAGAGCTCTATGAGACGACCTTCAAACCATACTACCTGAGGTTAGCCCTGTCTCTGAACGAGATACTGCTCAAACTGTTCCTGGATAAGGAGCACGGCGGGCTTTACCTTACTTCCGAGGACGCCGAGCAACTGCTGGTTAGGCCAAAGGAGGTTTATGACGGCGCAATACCATCTGGCAACTCTGTGGCAGCTCTAAATAACCTGCGCCTGGCCAGGTTAACTGGGCAACGGGATCTCGAGGAAGCCGGGCAGTCCATTATCCAGGCTTTCGCCGGAGACGTAGCACAGAACCCGGCAGCCCATACCTTCATGCTACAGGCAGTGGATTACCTGTTAGGACCAACTCATGAGGTAGTTGTGGTCGGGGATATCGGC
The DNA here is from genome assembly GCA_041686915.1 of Bacillota bacterium. GTDB lineage: Bacteria > Bacillota > UBA994 > UBA5500 > UBA5500 > JAWLDB01. The sequence goes on along the minus strand of JAWLDB010000062.1, from coordinate 10,294 downwards.
GCCCCAGACACAACCCAGCTACTCAGCGCCCTTAACAGCGAGTTCCTGCCGCGTAAGGCAGTGTTGGTTTACCCGGTTACGCCGCAGGAAGAGCGTATTGCTATTGAGGCACTAGCCCAGTTTGTGCAGGGTCAAGAGCAGGTCGAAGGCAAGGCTACGGCTTACGTCTGCACAAACTTCTCCTGCCAGAGACCAACGACTGACGCAGCCGAAATGTTGGAGCGGCTGAGGAACTAGCAGCGTTAATGTAACGACTAGAGGACGGCGAAAGCCGTCCTATTTATTTTTCTACAACGCGTAGAATACTGCTTGACTCTATCTTCTACTGAGTGTAGAATGTAGTTGCTACACTGTGTAGAAAATGATTAGGAGGTCCTCTGCAATGGAACTAACCAAGATCTCTGAGGCGGAGAAGGAGATCATGAGCATTATCTGGGCATCCGGAGGCCCAGTAACCTCACATGATATCCTGGAGCAGTTACCCCCCGAGAGGGAAGTCAAAGTAACTACGGTACTGACGTTTCTGACGCGGTTAGCCGCGAAGGGCCTGGTATCGGTAACCAAGAAGGGTAAGCAAAACTACTACACCCCTTTGGTGACAGAGGAAGAGTACAAGCGGTTCGAATCCAAGAGCTTTCTGAGGGCAATCCACGGAGGTTCACTGAAGAGCTTTGTGGCTGCATTATGCGACGATGACGAGATTAGTCCCGAGGAAATCGAAGAGCTAAAGCGCTGGCTCGCCGACAGGCGGCCTGAATAAGCGATGCTTGTGCTGATTAACGCAGTTTTCAGGATGTCATTGGTCGCGAGCCTGTTGTACCTTGTGGTACACATCTTAAGACCTGTTACCGGGCGCGCCTTTAGCGCGACTTGGCACTACATAGTAAGCGCTATAATGATATCGCTCTTGGTTGTACCACTACCGCTGCTGTTTACATCTATTGAGATTGCCTTGCCTGGTGAAGGACCGGCAGCAATGCCCGCATTGGTTGAGTCTAGCGCCAGTGTAGGCATGCGGCAGGAGACCTCGCTCCAGCCCTTAACACAGACTAGAGCTTTGGGCGTCTTCATGTGGGTAGTAAGGCACATGCACTTGGCATGGCTTACCGGTGTCGTCATCTCAGCGCTGGTGAAGCTCAATGCCTATAGACGCTTTCGGGTGTTGGTGTTATTGCGTAACAGTGAGTTTAACAAGGCTGAAGCCCAGAACCTGCTGCAGCAGTGCCAACAGGAGTTAGGCCTTAGGCATCATGTACAGCTTGCCACGAATGACTCTATAGGCACGCCCATGCTTACAGGTTGTTTGAAACCAGTTATTATGCTGCCAAGGTGCGACTTTAGTATTGAGGAGCTGCGCTACATATTCCTACACGAGCTTGTTCATCTCAAACGTCGCGATTTGTGGCTGAAGGCCGCGACACTAATAGCCACTGCTCTGCACTGGTTTAATCCAGCCAGCTACCTGCTGGTTAAGGAAGTGCACCGCTGGTGCGAACTGTCATGCGACGAGGCAGTAGTTGAAACGCTGGACTTCTCTGCGCGCAAGAACTATGCGGCTGCTATCTTGGCAACGCTAGGCACGACAAAGCTCGTGCCCAAAGGGGTCTACTCCACACTCGGTGGCAAGAAGGAAGAGATAAAGAGGAGGTTGTCTAACTTGCTGAACTATGGTACCAAGAAACGCAACGCCTTTCTGGCGGTTACTGTTGCTGTTATCCTGGCAGTAACAGGGATTGTAGCGGCTACAACGACATTAGCCCAGAGTCAACAGCCCGCGATGGGAGAACGCGATGCAAACGGCACTACCCTAATGTGGCCTGTTCCCAGCAGTGCTATCGTAGCTTCAGGCTTCGGCACCAGGGTTCATCCGATAACAGGTAAAGAAGTTGTGCATGCAGCCATCGACATATCGGCAGCAACAGACGAGGCGATAGTTGCTTCTAGTAAAGGCACAGTAGTCACTGCTGAGTACAATCAGAGCTACGGCAACGTGGTAGTTCTTGATCATGGGGAAGGCCTAACCACTCTCTACGCTCATGCCAGCAAGCTGCTGGTGGGCGTAGGAGAGCAAGTGGTTGCTGGACAGGAGATTGCCAAGATCGGCAGCACTGGATATGCCACAGGCCCTCAGTTGCATTTTGAGGTCCAAGTTAAAGGAGTACCTCAAAACCCGCTAGACTTCATACCAAGGTAGAGAGATCTTAACTAGTTGGATTTATCGAAGAGGCGTGGTGGCACGCCTCTTTTTCATGAAACACGGGGACAGTCCCCGTGTTTCATCATAAGGAAAACATTGCAGCTATAAACCCCTACACCTACTAGCTTATAATTGATACAAGGGACAACCCTTAGATCTTTATACATAGGAGAATCGCATAGATGCATAAAGCTAGAAGATATATTCTGCCAGCAGCAGCTCTTTGCGCCCTGCTGACCACCGGTGTGTTTACATATCAGGCATGGGCCGCGTCGCGCCAGTCTGTAATAGCATACAGCGATACCACGCCAGTGCAAGAGGCACCGCCTGCGATAGTGGCTGAGCCTGCGCCTACCCCTGAGCCGACAGCGCCCGAGACCCCTCCTCCTACACCAGTAGCGAAACCTGAAGCTAAACCGCAGCCAACGCCGGCACCGAAACCTCAACCTGCGCCACAGCCCAAGCCAGTAGTGCCTGCGCCTGAAAAGCGTGTGGAAGTGCCCAGTCGCAAAGGCGGATCGGAGAGCAGGGCTGCGCTATACTATGACCTTAACCCGTACGTTCTTAGCGTAATCAAGACCTACCCGACCGGAAGGTACCCCTACTTACTGAACACCGACTACGCCAACTACAACGGCGTTACGGAGAACATCTCTTATCAAGGGCAGCTGCTGCTTAAGGCACATCCCAGCGGCAACAAGGCCAGCCATTGCTCGGGTATTACCTTTGAAGTCTTCTTCAAGGCCATGCAGCAGCGCAACCGGGAAGTAGGTCTCAGCACTTCAGATTTCAACGGAATGAACCGGGAGCAGATGAAGGATTTCATGCTCACGTGGTATGTGGCTAATGGCAGCAAGGCCGTCAGCAACATCGCCGTCGCCGTGGAGCGCTACGGACTGGGTAAGCAGATACACCGGCTGGAGCAAGCCAAGGCTGGAGACTTTGTGGATATCTCCCGGGAGAATTGGACGGGCCACACGGTAGTCTTGATCAACTGGATATGGAAAGACGGCAAAATCATCGGACTCAAGTACTGGTCAAGTCAAGGCACAACTAACGGCATTGACTACAAAACCGAATACTTCAATGTACCGGATGCCAACGGTGTACCCTATGGCAATGTAATAATTGATCAGGTCTACATAGCCCGGGTAGGCCCAATAACAGGATACACTAGATAGAATAGTCAACCCCCGTCCATGGACGGGGGTTTCGTCTGCCTATTTGTCTGTGAGGTCGAATGAATCGAGGAACTCTGCAACCTCTTCTGGTTGGATTTCGCCAGCAGCTGTTGTCGCTGTCACGGTGTACAAGCGGCTACCCACTAGATATATCCTGGCTTGTATGGTCGGGCCGCCGAAGATCTTGTGAGTGACCTGACGCCCAGGATAGCCATCCAGCTCTATGGCCTGCACGTCCAACTGGTCATGCTCACCTACCAGATACGACGCAGTAGCCTGCTCCAGAAGCCGGTATTCCGATCCTTGTGGATAGTCGAAGTAGCCAGCGATGTAGGCACTGTTGGTCTGCTTGTGTTGCTGAACGTAAAGCGTTCCAGTAACTCCTTCACGGGTCTCCGTCTCAGCCTTGGGCTTGCCAGGCATCAACACGCTAAACTCCTCACCCTCAGGTGCAAACTCTGCCCAAGCGTCAGACTGACAGCCAGCCAGCAGGATCGCTCCCACAAGTACAACCATCAATGTCATCAATGCATACTTCCTCATGCTGTCTCCCCCTCTATCTCTAATGCCCTTTCATTGTAATGTCTCTGGTCGAAACTGTAAACCCAACTTGGCTATGCAACCTGACACTGCCTGCTAATTATCAGTAGATGAAATAGTGAACCACACCTAGGAGAAGGCTCGCCACGATGTTATACAGTCCATGACCGATAATGGCAGGCATGATACTACCGTCACACTTTCTTTCCATGACATATCCAAATGCGTAACCAAGCAAACAAGCAGTCGAAAGTTTAGCGACACGGTCTGCGGTTGTAGCAGTAGGTCCCATCAGAGGGAGGTGCACCAAGCCAAAGACAAGGGCCTGTAGGATGTTCCCCTTCACAAAGCCGAGCCAGCGTATGAGTTTCTTGCCAACAAAACCCCGAAAGAGTATTTCCTCGCTTATTCCAGTTCGTAGTCCATGGAATAGGAGATAGATGCAAAAGGTGAGTGTTGTGAAGTTACGTGTTTCTCCCAGATGCCTCCCGCTATTCCCAGAAATCAATACCGCGCTCGTGGTTGCGAAGGCAACCACGGATGTGGACAGCAGAACTAAAACGGCTTGCCGGCGTTGGCTCTTAGGGCATTTGTAGATTCCCACCGAGCGCAGGAACCCCTTGATTGTCTTCCTCTCTCCCCCATTCATGTACAGGACCAATGGTATAAGCGAGAAAACAAGTACAGTGAATACTGTTTCAACCAAGGAACTAACAACTACTCCGCTTGTGGTCACTCAACACTACCACCTTTCTCAACCGTGCCAATTGACTATAATCTGATGCAAGGAGCAAACGCTTAAGTTGCATGTAGTTCTGTTACATGACAACTATAGCGAAAGTAGGACCTGCCAACTATTGCTCTTCCTTTCAGTCAGGTGAGCCAGGCTTACAAACCCGTAAGCCTGGCCCAAACACCACAGCGAGTAAACGCACAAAGGCCCCAAAAGCCGTGGCCTTCCTGAAGTCTACTCTATGTTCTGAGATAAGCCATGCCGATAGCGATAAGCCTCAGCTACCTGCTCCGGCTACCTGGTTCAGCAGCTGCTGGAATAGCTCCCAGTTGCCAAGTTCCCGGAACAGCAACTGTCGATAAACCTCTGGTATTTGCTCGTCACTCGGACGTTCTTGCATGATTTGCACAGCCGACATTGGGAAGCCAGGCGTCATAGGACGTATCCGCTGCTCTGCGATCAAGAAGGGCCTGACCAGCCGCTTTGTGCCGGCTTCTCCGTTCGGCCCTACCAACGCCCAACCAGATACGAAGCGGGCTGTACGCTGTTCCAGTGGCACGCCATCTAACCTGCCAAGCAGATAGTTAAGCCAAATATCGTCGTCCACATCGTCGCAGAACTTGCCATTCCAACGGCGCGTTTGCACACCTGGCTCACCAGCTAGGGCTTCAACCTCCATACCGGCATCATCTGCAAATACGGTCAAGCCGGGCCGCCAGTATGCCTTGGCTTTCAGCAAGGCGTTCTCCTCAGGAGTTGCACCAGTCTCTTCTACGTGCAACATTGGCAGCTTAGCCTCATTCATACTGATACAGCTGAGCCCAAAGCAAGCAAAGCCTGGCTTAAAGAGCCCCACTTTACCAGGATTGCGAGTAGCAATAATCACTTCCGTCATAGTAAACACCCTTCCACTTCGGCAAAAAGCATGCCAGCAGGCTCCAGGCCGGCTGGCATCTGTCTATCGTCAATTGTACAAGCGGAGTGCATCCAAGACAATAAGCTAGATTTTGATGGCCTTCCACTTACCCTGCCAGTATCTAACGCCAAAGAACGCAGCGCGCACCAGATGGTCAGCTGCCATACCCAGCCAGGCACCGATCAGGCCCCAGCCGAACAGTTTGACGAAGATAAATGCAAGACCAAGCCTGGCAGCCCAAATGCTGATACCTGTGCCCCACATTACATACTTGACATCGCCTGCGCCCCGCAAAGCACCGGCTGCTACCCGCGCTACCGCCATGAAAGGCAACGCGAAGGCCATTACGCGCAGAGCCTTGGCTGCAGCCGCAATAACTTCTGGCTCATCAGTAAAGAAGCGAGCAGCTGGCACAGCGAAGGTAAACAGTAAGGTACCCATGATCAGCATGAACCCTATACCCATGTAGATGGTCAGCCACCCGGCCTTGTTTGCCTCTTCCGGTTGCTCGGCCCCAAGGTTCTGTCCTACCAGGGTTGTAGCTGCCACGGCAAACCCAAAGCCCGGCATAAAGGCAATGGAGTCGGCCCTTAGGGCAATCTGATGAGCTGCATACATGTTGGTACCTAGACCGGTGACTAGCATAGTGAAGAAAACTTGAGCACCCCTTAGCATAACTTGCTCCATAGCGGCAGGAATGCCTACGTTCAGCACGCGCTTAATGGTTGGCCAGTGCAACTTGTTGCTATCTAATAGCTTCATTTTAACGCTAGCTTTACCACCGAATAGCACACTGAGCATGATTATTGAGCCTACGCCACGCGCCAGCATGGTAGAGAAGCCTGCTCCCGCGGCGCCCATGGCCGGCATACCAAGATTTCCGAAGATAAACACCCAGTTAAGGGCGATGTTCAGTATGTTGATGGTTGTATTAGAATACATGGATGTTAATGTATCACCGCAACCGCGCAGGATACCGGTGGTTGTCATGACAATAATGGCAAAGATGACGGAGATGGCCTTCCAACGCATATACCCTATCCCTGCCGCTACCACTTCATCGCTGGCGCCCAGGAAGCGCATACCTGCAGCCGGAAAGAGCAGTCCAAGCGTTACCAGAACCAAGCCGATCATCAGGGCAACCAACAAAGACTGACGGGCCGCAAGGCTCGCCCCTTGGTTATCTCCGGCACCAACCAAACGCGCCACTAGTACAGTTGCACCAGTACGTACAGCTGCAAATACGGTGAGGGCCAGCATAACGATCTGGTTACAGAGGCCCACCGCCGCTATAGAAGCCGGGCCTAGTCTACCAACCATGGCTACGTCAGCGATGCCCACCGAAGACTGCAGGGCCATCTCAACGATAACAGGCCAGGCCAGGAGAAAGACTGCTTTTACCAGATTGTCTTGCGATAGTCTGGCTAACTCCGATTTTCTCTGAGGTTTCTGACTGGGTACAACCGACAATAATACCACTCCCTAAATATAAGTATGTCTATAAAGTATCTATTTCGAAAATCGCAGCTTGATGTCCTGCCAATTAGGCCAATAAACCAACAACTGCTAGCAAAATGCCAGTAAATAGAAAATGCCCCCGAGGGCTTTCCCCGGGGACAGAGCATTCATTCTCTTGTAAACCGTCCAGCTTTTACACGGTAATGTGCTGCCACTTACCTAAGTAGTAGCGGATACCAAAGAAAGCAGCGCGGGCGACGTGATCTGCAGTCATACCAATCCAGGCACCAACCAAGCCCCAGCCGAACACCTTCACAAAGATGAAAGCCAGGCCCAGGCGAGCTGCCCAGATGCTGATACCCGTCCCCCACATGACGTACTTGGTATCGCCTGCACCCCTCAGGGCACCGGCGCCAACGCGGGCAATAGCCATGAAAGGCTGCGCAAAGGCCATGATGCGCAGTACTCTCGCCCCGGCAGCGATTACCTCAGGTTCCTGGGTGAAGAAGCCGACAACCGGTACCGCGAAGATGTAGAGGAAAAGGCCGACAGTGCTCATCAGAGCAATACAGAGATAGATTGTCATGAACCCGGCTTTGCGAGCTACCCCAGGTTGACCAGCCCCGAGGTTCTGTCCGACCAGCGTGGTAGCGGCCACAGCAAAACCAAAGCCCGGCATGAAGGCAAGTGACTCGGCGCGCAGGGCGATTTGGTGGGCGGCATACATGTAGGTGCCAAGCCCCGTGACGATCATAGTAAAGAAGATCTGTGCGCCCCTAAGCATAACTTCCTCCAGGGCAGCGGGGATACCGATGTTTAACACGCGCTGCATGATCGGCCAGTCTATCTTGTTGCTGTCACGCAGCTTAATGCGCACACTAGCACGACCGTTCAGCAATACCCGTAGCATAATCACGGCGCCGGCTGCGCGAGCTAGCATGGTGGCGAAACCAGCTCCGGCTGCTCCCATGGCTGGCATACCCAGATTGCCGAAGATGAACACCCAGTTAAGCACAATGTTCAATAGGTTAATGGTTGTGTTAGCGTACATCGAAGTCAGGGTATCGCCACAACCCCTGAGGATACCTGTAGAAGTCATCACTAAGATGGCGAAGATGACGGATATAGCCTTCCAACGCATGTAGCCGATACCTACAGCAATTACATCAGAGCTTGCCCCCAACATCCGCAGGCCAGCGGCCGGGAAGAGAATTCCGAAGGCTGCCAGGAAGAAAGCGATGAACAAGGAGAGCAATAACGATTGGCGAGCTGCTTTGTTGGCGCCAGCCATGTCTTCTGCACCTACCATTCTGGCCACCAGCACTGTTGTACCGGTGCGGATGGCGGCAAAGACGGTCAACGCCAGCATGTACACCTGGTTGCTAAGGCCAACAGCTGCGATAGCCGCCGGGCTAAGCCTTCCTACCATAGCGACGTCAGCAATACCAACCGTGGATTGCAGAGCCATTTCCACAATAACCGGCCAAGCCAATAGCAATACGGCTTTCAGTAAGTTCTCTTGAGAGAGGCGGGCAAGTTCAGACCTGCGCTTCTCCTTTTGTTTAGCGACCGCCAAAGGTACCACTCCCCAATATTTCGTCTAGCTAATTCTAGTAGAGTGATAATTCTGCGGAATATGACGTATTCCTGCCTGGTGGAAACGGCAGAGGTAAATAAATGGGGACCCTTGTTAGGGTCCCCGGGACTACAACTGTCATGCCTGACCTTATGTCCCTATATGATCCATAACCTTAAGCATGACGGGTTCCTGCCACCAAAGTGTACTGTCTGTCTGATGCTACGCTTTCCGGCCCCAATGTAACCGCGATTTAGGCTCCATTTGGGGAAGGAGCTGCCGCAGATCTCGAGGGCGAGTTGGTGTCCCTTAGCAAAGACGTGGCCGGCCCCCCAGAGGTCAATCCGATATTGCTCAACCAAACCGGCTTGTACTGGACTGACCTGATCGTCACCCTGGTTATAATGGGCTCGTACTACCCCGTCAGCCACCCAGCGGCGCGTACCGTCCGGGGCTACATCTATCAGTCTGGCTACCCAATCGGCTGTTTCACCATCCAACTCGCCATGCAGTTCGAGGGAAACTGGTCCGGCTAGCCGCAGTGACTTTTTCAGCTCCGGTGTAGTAAAGGCAATTACGTCATCACGTCCAGACAGTATGTTCTGATCAGCTGGCGCTGGATCAAGCCCTGCTATCGGGAATTCCCACACGCTACCCCCTACGGTTGGTACTGGTTTATCGCTATCATGCAGGAAGCTTATGCAGCCACCTTCACCTGGCTGTTCATTCAGACTACCTGTCCCCAGATAAAGCTGCACTTCCCTGCCTTCCTCCGGCGGCCAGCTGGCAGCTGCATACCATTGGTTTTCTCCCGTAAGGAACAGGTTGACATCATGTTCAGCCAACGGGGTGTCTTGACCTTTCACCCAGCAGTCAAACCACGCAAGCATCTTAGCAATTCCTTGGCTGGCGGAGTGTCGCCCAAAGTCGGTATCACCCAGACGCGTGCTGCCAATCATTACACCGTTGTGGCTCCAGGGCCCAATATACAGTTGTTGCTTACGGTTTGAATGTGGCGCAAAATGCCTGTAAAGATCAAGGGTTGGTCCCAGGCATATATCGTACCAACCGGAGAAGTGGAGAATGGGAATATCTACTTTTGGCAGATCATCCAAAACGCTCCATCGTTGCCAGTAGGCATCCCTGGTTGGGTGCTCGTTCCATTGTCTCCACAGGTTGTTGTCAAAGCCGGCCGCATCTGCCGCCTCTTCTTGTGGCTCAGTCGCATAAATCCTCTGCCAATCATCGCGCTGCAAATTAGGCTGAGGCGAAAAACTGGTGATAATAGTCCAAGGCAATGAATGGTGAAGAACCAATGCTCCACCACGGTGGCTGACATCGTAAAACTCTGCCATACCGCCCACATTGATCATGGCCTTTACTTCCGGGCAGCGTGCAGCCAAGGCGAATCCTACTTCCGCCAGGTATGAGATACCAATTACGCCTATCCCTAGTTCAGCATCAAACCAGGGTTGCCTGTTCAGCCACTCCACTGTGTCCGGGCCGTCTTGCTTCTCTTGGGCAATCGGGTCAAACTCACCTTCCGAGTCATAACGCCCCCGTACATCCTGGACAACCAGGGCGTACCCGCTGCCTTCCAGCATCTTACCGAAAGCGCGCATCCCCTTACGCCCATAGGGAGTCATGATCAGCAATACCGGATACTTACCCTCACCTGGCAAAAAAACATCCG
>JAWLDB010000061.1:0-12896 GCA_041686915.1 Bacillota bacterium | reverse complement strand
CGTGAGTTGTATGAGAGACGATTGAGGGAAGTGTATGCGCCCCTGTTTGCTCGAGTTGTTCAGCAGGAAACTATTCGTGAGATGATCCTGGAGAGTAATCCTGAGTCAGCCCCGGAACAGGCTCCAATCCTCAGTTTGACGCTAAACGGCGTGATTGAAGGGAGTAACGAGCAAGCCAGCATAGAGTGGCTACGTAAAGATGATTTCCTTAGAGCTGCAACGTCTATGGATCTGGCCTTCTCAAGACCTAGACTGTTTGTCCTGATAAATGAGCTGAAGGTTCTTGATACTCTCGCAAAGGGTAATGCTGGGGTTTCGATCTATGACATCGTTGCCAAGGATCTCGTGTGGGAGATAGTAGACGGCTATCTGCAATGCCTGAGGGAGCTAGGGATAAAAGGCAAGGATTCGGTTATGGACATGGACGCATTTCGCTCCTGGAAGCAAAATGGCTGGAGCCGCCGCTTTCGTTGACAAATGCAAGGGTAGTACAGCTCTAGATTGCGGACTATGTAGAGCCAGCCCCAAGGCTCTTTTTCTTTTGCCCACACGGAGGTGATGGATATATCTAAGTTAACGCCCAAGCAGGAAAGATTTGCTGAAGAGTACCTAACTGATCTAAACGCCACTCAGGCCGCGATAAGGGCCGGTTACAGTGTGCGGACGGCCAATAAGCGGAAGGGTAATACTAGAGTCTAAGACTGTTTGTGGGTTTTCCCTTAGTGAGATATGGTAGATGGGCCGTTCCAAATCGGGGCGGCTTTTTTCTTGGCGCATCTTCTAATTGCGCAAATGCTCTCGCAGTTTAGAATTGACCGCAGACATATTGGCATGAGTTGGGCAATTAGTTATAATCATGTATGTGTGTCTGTGACCCGTGTGAGGCACTTAATGTTCTCGGGTGGTGGTAGGATTGAAGTTAAGAAATACTAAGAAGACCATCGAAAGACTTCGCCGAAGATTGGAGAACATGTCTGGTAGACTCGGTTTCTTGCACCCAGAGGTCATAGCTCTAAGTAACCAATTAGATGCGGAGATTAACCACTACTATCGGGCTATACATAGGTCAGATGCACGTACGGTAGCAGCTGACTGAGCTACCTCAAGGCAATGGTTTTCATCCTGTATCGCGAAAGGCGGCACATATGATCGCTCACCTAGTAACCTGGTACCACAAAGAAAAACCTCTACAGCAGTACTCCGCGGAACTGTTGGGCTTGATACTGCTGTTTCTCATGCCAGCATCCCAATGGATAGGAAACCAGAGCCATCAGATTGACCCGGTTTTCTCTGTCTACTGGATTGTGCTTGTCGTATCAGTGATCGCATCTTCGGCCGTTGCCTTCTATTTCGTAGGCTTGGCCAGGCGAACCAGCCTAGAGGTGATTCTGAGTGTTGTCTTGGTCCACCTACTGCCTGAGCTGACCCACAATAGAGAGCTACTACAAGGGGATGATCTGGGTCACTCGCCAGTTGAATGTATAGTCACAGAGAAGTGGGATTCGATCAAGGGATGTCTTTCATCAACCAGCTTTCGTACCGCCGCAATGGTCTTTGATCTGTTTGAGATTTACACGTACCTTAAGCACGTGAAGACATGCCCATTAGACCAGGAGACTCGACATAAACTGCAGCTGATGCTGGACAGAGTTATCGAGGACTCAAAGCTGCGGTTTGAGAGGATGACTGTGTTTCAAGACTTCGTGAGAAGTTAATAGCGAAGAAGTAGGATGGCCGTGGCTTTCCTGCTTCTTTTTTCGTCCAGCGGCTCGGGTGGGATAGAGAGGGGGTAAGGCATGTCCAAACTGACGCCTAAACAGGAACGGTTCACCGAAGAGTATCTAATAGACCTAAACGCCACTCAGGCTGCCATTAGGGCGGGATATAGCGTTAGGACCGCCAACGAGCAGGGATCACGACTGTTGTCAAATGTTAGTGTCCGCGCGCGCATAGATGAGGCATTGGCCGAGCGCTCGAGGCGTACCGGTATCAACCAGGACAGGGTGATTCGCGAGCTGGCCCGCCTTGCTTTCGTCAATGCGCCGGACGTGATTAACATGGACGAAGCCATGATCAGGGTCGACGCATCACCTGACGATACTGCTGCTATCACCTCAGTGAAGGTTAAGCGCATCCCGGGCGAGACCGGCGACGGTGTAGAGAGGGAGATCCGCCTGGCGGACAAGCTCAAGGCCCTGGAGCTCCTGGGCAAGCACCTGGGCATGTTCAGTGACCGTCTGGCCATTGACATCACCGGCGTGAAGATCATCGATGACATCGGCGGCGAAACTGAGTGAAACAGGTCAGCCTAAAGAGCCTGATAGCGCCTAGCTTTCACAAGCTACATCGGGACGTTAAGCGTGGCTGCCACACACATCATTGGCTGAAGGGTGGCCGTGGCTCGACCAAGAGCTCGTTTGTTAGTATCGAGATTATCCTGGGCGTAATGCAGCACCCAGAGGCTAACGCGGTTGCACTACGCAAGGTAGGCGTAAACCTTAAGGATAGCGTCTATGAGCAGCTGCAGTGGGCGATCCAGGCACTAGGGGTAGAGCATTATTGGGACTCCAAGCTGAGTCCCCTGGAGCTCATCTACCGCCCCACCGGCCAGCGCATCATCTTTAGAGGTGCAGACAAACCCAAGAAGATCAAGTCAACCAAGTTCAGAAGGGGCTACGCGCGCTACATCTGGTTTGAGGAAGTAGACGAGTTCGGCGGTCCGGAAGAGATCCGGATGATTAACCAATCGCTCATGCGTGGCGGAGAACAATACACCGTGTTTTACTCCTACAACCCGCCGCAGAGTCAGCGAAACTGGGTTAATACTGAGGTCCTTGAAGAACGACCAGACAGGCTGGTCCATCATAGCACCTATTTGACTGTTCCCCGGCAATGGCTGGGTGAACAGTTTTTTATTGAGGCGGAACACCTGAAGAACACCAAGCCCGATCGGTATCGGCATGAGTACCTAGGCGAGGTCACTGGTACCGGTGGAGAGGTCTTCACTAACCTCACCGTTCGCCGGATCACTGATGAGGAGATAGCGGCCTTTGACCGCATCCATCGCGGCCTGGACTTCGGCTACGCGGCAGATCCGCTCCACTACACAGTGAACCACTATGAGCGGAAACGCCGGCGCCTGTTTATCTTCTTTGAGGTCCACCGTACTGGGATGAAGAACAGCATGGCCGTGGCCGCGATCAAGAAGGAGAACGCCGGGAACAGCACGGTCGTGGCCGATAGCGCAGAGCCAAGGACTATCAACGAGTTCCGCGAGCTGGGCCTGAACGTCATTCCTGCAAAGAAGGGGCCCGATAGCGTGGAGCACGGCATCAAGTTCCTGCAGGACATGGAAGAGATCGTGATTGACCCAGAGCGCTGTCCGAACACGGCACGTGAGTTCATCGGCTACGAGCTGGAGAAGGACGCGGAAGGTAACTTCCGTGCCGACTACCCAGATAAGGACAACCACAGCATTGACGCGACCAGGTACAGCCTGGAGAGCGAGATGCGCAGCGCACGCGTTAAGGTGGGCAAGAAATCAGCCCTGGGGGTGAGATAGTGGCAATCGTTCGAGATAGGGACCTGATAGACAACCTGGAGGACATATCTGTGCTGATGCTAGTCAGCTGCATCAAGGAGCACAGACAGGGCATCGCCCGCCTTGACCAGCTGGAGCAGTATTACCTGGGAAATCACCCCATTCGACAACGTAACCTAGGCAGCGACACCGGCCTACCGAACAACCGGCTGGTGGCTAACCACGCTAAGTACATTACTGACATTGTGGTTGGCTATGTGACCGGTAACCCGGTCCGCTATAACGGAGAATCAATCGACGACCTGCTGGAGATCTACGAGGATATCGATATAGTGTCGCATGACGCTGAACTGGCCAAGGACCTCTCCATCTTCGGCGTTGGGCGGGAGCTCTACTTCATGTCAGCTGACGATAGTCCCATCCCGAAGGTGACTGTCATTGATCCGCGGCAGATCTTCCTGGTGGTCGATGACTCAGTAGAGTACCGCTCACTGTTCGGGGTCCACTACTACCCTAAGCGGGACATCAACAATGAGCAGATTGGGTGGAACGTGCTCGTCTACACGGCTACGAGCATCAGCCGTTACTTCACCAAGTCTCTCGATAGCCTGGACTCTCAGCTGATGGAGCGTCGGCCGCATTACTTCGGTGCTGTCCCCGTCGTTGAGTTCTGGAACAACGAAGAGTGCCAGGGCGACTTCGAGCAGCAGATCAGCCTGATAGACGCCTATAACCTACTCCAGTCAGACCGAGTAAACGACAAAGAGCAGCTGGTTGACGCTATTCTCATGCTGAAGGGCATGTCGTTAGGTGATGACGAGGAAGAGGCCTCAAGGGCAATCACCCAGCTTAAGAAGTACAAGGTACTGGAGATGCCCCTGGGCGACTCTGACGCAGCCTGGCTGGTCAAGCAGCTGAATGAGGAGCAGGTCGAGGTGCTCAGGCAGTCCATACGTGAAGACATCCATGAGTTCAGTATGGTGCCGAACCTAACGGATGAAAACTTCGCGTCCAACGCCTCAGGGGTAGCTATGAAGTACAAGCTCCTGGGCCTTGAGCAGCTGGCCAAGAACAAGGAGCGTTACTTCGTTCAGGGCCTGCGTGAACGTCTACAGCTATTTGCCAACATCCTGCGCGTTAAGGGACGTGCAATCGATGTTAGCGACGTAGAGATAGTGATGAACCGTAACCTGCCGGCTAACGACCTGGAGATAGCGCAGACCATTTCCACCCTGGCCAACATGGTCTCCAATCAAACGCTGATCTCGCAGCTCTCCTTTGTCCATGATGCAGCGGCAGAGACCAAGAAGGTGGACAAGCAGAAAGAGGCTGAAGCGAGGCGCCAGCAGGACATGTTCAGTCTACCGTTCCCGAAGGACGGAAAGCGGGTAGGCGAGGATGAGGAGTAATGCCTACTGGGAGACCAGGGCCCGGCAGAGGATGGCCCGATACCACAGGGCGGCTAGTAGCACTATAGACACGGTTACCCGAGCGTATGATAAGGCTGTCAGAGACCTGACTGCAGAGATTGAAGCCATATTCGAAACGTTCGGGAACAATGGTCAGCTTGGCCCAACCATGGCAAAGCAGGTGCTGAATGAGGCCATCTCTCGAGGTGAGTGGGACGCACTCAAGGCCAGTCTGAGCGAGATCAAGGACGATGACATGCGCCGGCAGGTACTGACCAAGCTTAACGCTCCCGCCTACAGGGCAAGGATCACTCGTTTACAGGCACTGAAGGCGCAGGCGTACGTTCAGTCCAAGGTAATCGCGGATGCCGAGTTTCGCTTGAGCTCAGCAGGCTATGTCGACACCATACAAGAGGCGTACTACCGGACCATGTTTGATCTTCACAAGGGTCTTGGGTTTGGTTTTGACTTCGCGGCGGTCCCTAATCGGGTTGTTCAGACTATCCTGAAGAGACCATGGAGCGGTCAGCACTTCAGTAGCCGCATCTGGAGCAACACAGACATTCTGGCGGACCAACTAACCGAGGTGATCACGGCCGGCTTCATGTCAGGGGCGGGGTTGCCGGCAATGCGCCGGCAGCTGCAGGACTTAACCGGAGCAGCTAAGTTCACCGCGGCCCGTCTGATCAGAACTGAGACAACCTACATGGCCAACGCAGCTGAGATTGAAAGCTACGTCGAAGCAGGCGTTGAGCAGTACCGGTTTGTGGCCACTCTGGATAACAGAACTTCACCAATCTGTCAGGACTTTGATGGTCAGTTGTTCGACGTAAAGGATGCGGTGCCAGGCAAGAACCTGCCGCCCATGCACCCAAACTGTCGCAGTACGACCAGGGCCTTCCTGGCCCCTGAGGCGCTCGAAAAGGCAGAGCGCAGGGCGAGAAACCCAAAGACCGGAGAAACGTATCAGGTACCAGCTAACATGAGCTACAAAGAGTGGCGTCAGCAGTATGCAGCTCACGCCGCTAAGGCAGTGCCACCCAAAGCAGCTGGTCCGGCTCGGCCAGTGGGGAAATTGGACCGGATACAGACTCAACTGCCCGCTGACTACATGCCCACCGTTCAGGCAGTGCTAGACAAGGCACCTGATGAGGCACTTGCCGTATGGAACAAGTTTGAGAGCCACATCAACATTGCTGACTACCGAGCCAGCGGCGGTGCCTACTACCCACACCAAAACCACATTAAGTACAACCTCGAAAGGGATAAAAAGAACCCACTGGGTGAGCACTCGACACTGTTCCATGAGATCGGGCACCTGTTTGACGCTAACGCTGGAGCTGCGGTCAAGGGAAACCCTGGCTACACCTGGTACAAGTTCAGCAGTCTTTACAAGGGCGGCGAGTTTGATAGAATATTGTTGGAAGAAGCTTCCGAACACGTCGATAGGGCCTTAAGGGAACTGAAGAAGATTGATCGGACGGCGAGGAAGGGCCAGGCCTATGCAGCAGTCGTGCGAGAGCTTAGGAGCCTACCTGTTAGCGCACGAGGTGACATTAGCGATATCTTCGAAGGGGCAACTAAGGGCAAGATCCAGTCTGGTATTGGGCACGGTGCATCATACTGGAAGAGTCATAATGTGAGTTCTGAGGCATTTGCAGAGATGTACTCCGCGATAGTGGTAAACCCTGAGTCTTTGAAGCTTATCAAACAGTACTTCCCCAGGTCGTATGACTTTTTCCTGGAGATGTTACGGGAGATGGTGAAGATATGAGCAGCGCCTTTGATAAGGCAATAGACCGATATCTCGATCACTTTGGGGAGAATTACCCTATCTTCAGGCTGCCTGCCTTTGATGCGGAAGAGACAGTGCGCTTCATAGATCAGTGCATCCGTGAAAACAAGCGGGCCCTGGAGTACTACCCTCCCGACAGGAAGGCAATTTACTAGGTTGGATTTGCCGCTCTTTCGGGCTTCTTATCTATTTGGAGGTGGTTCTAGTGTCTCCCAGTCTTTTGCAGGTCAGGGTTACCGGAGTTCTTGTTGAGGACGGTAACATATTGATTGTTCAGCAGAGAGTGACCTCTGAACGTGGCTGGTCACTGCCCGGAGGCAGGGTAGAACAGGGAGAAACACTTGAGGACGCGATAACAAGGGAGATGCTTGAGGAGACCGGGCTGACTGTCGAAGTGATAAAGCTGCTTTATGTCTGTGACAAACCGGACTCCACACCGCCTCTACTTCACCTGACTTTCCTGGTTCGACGAATCGGCGGGGAGATACGCAATCCCTCGAATGAATTTGACCAAAACCCGATTGGGGCTGTTACCTTTGTACCATGTGGGGAACTCACCAGATACGGTTTTTCCGATCAGTTCTCCAAGCTGGTCCTCAACAGTTTCCCTGATGCCGGGAGCTACAAAGGCCTAAAGAGCAATATTGGTCTTTAGTGTACGGCTCACTTCGTAAACATTGCTTGGCGGTACCACCTTCACCTGAGGGTGGTTTTTTCATGCCCAAAAGCGCTGAAGGCACTAAAAGCTGCACGACCAAGCCGACGGGCGTAAAACGGGAGGTAACTCATGGATAATAGCCGACTCACAATGGACAGATTCGTTAGCCGCTTAGGAACCAGCTACTCAACTCTATTCCGCCCGAACTTCAACCTTCAGCTATTTGCTGACGGTGATGGAGAAGGTGCCGGCGGCAGCGGGGGCGGGGACGGATCCGACGGCAATACGGGCGGTGAAGGCCCTGGTCAGGGCGCCGGTGATGACAGCGGAGGTAGCAAGGATAAGACTTTTACCCAAGATGAACTCAACAGGATCCTGGGTGAACGCTTGTCGCAGGCGCAGGCCAAGTGGGAGAAAGACCTTCAGTCAAGGCTAGAAGCTGCCAAGACCGAGGCCGAGAAGCTTGCCAAGATGAACGCAGAGCAGAAGGCGCAGTACGAGCGGGAGAAGCGGGAAACTGAGCTCGCTAAGCGCGAGGGCGAGATCACCCGGCGAGAACTGCGAGCGACAGCGCTGGAGAGCTTGGCTGAGAAGGGCCTACCCAAGCAACTAGCTGATCTCCTTACCTACAACGATGCGGAAAGCACACAGAAGAGTCTAGATGCTGCCGAAAAGGCCTTTCGTGAGGCTGTGGAAGCCGGGGTTAACGAGCGTCTGAAAGGTAGCGCACCTAAGGGTGGCGGTGGCGCGGGCAACACCGAGCAGGACGAAATAGCAAAGATCTTCGCCCGCAAATAAGCAATCAAATAACAAGGAGATGATCTAATGCCTATCAATACTCTGGAATACGCAAAGCTGTTTCAGAAGAACCTCGATCTGCAGGTAATTCAACAGGCCACCACTGGTTGGATGGAAGCAAACGCCGGCCAGGTAATCTATAACGGCGGCGACGAGATCAAAATCCCGACAATCACGGTCCAGGGACTCGGTGACTATGACCGTGACCTTGGCTTTGCCCAGGGTTCGGTAACTCATAGCTACCAGACCCATCAACTGACCCAGGACCGCGGCCGGACGTTCCAGATTGACGCCATGGATGTCAACGAGACTAACTTCGGCGTTACTGCAGCCAACGTCATGGCCGAGTTCCAGCGTCTGCACGTGATCCCTGAGATTGATGCCTACCGTTACAGCTTCATCGCCACAAAGGCCATTGCTGCCGGGAACAGTGAGACCTATACCTTGGCTGAGGATAGCATCCTGAAGAAGCTGATGTCACATATCTTCAAGCTCGCGGACCTCGGGATCGACCTGTCGCAGTTGGTAATCCCGATGAGCTTCAAGGCGTATGAGGTGCTGACCAACAACAGTAGCATTCAGCGTAAGATCGATGTCACCCAGTTCTCTCAGGGTGGCATTGACCTAACCGTGAAGTCTCTTGAGGGCATTCCGCTCATTCCAGTCTCGTCCAATAGGATGAAGACAGCCTTCGTATTCCATGATGGTAAGACCGCAGGTCAGGAAGCCGGGGGATTTGTAGCGGATGTCGCAGCGAAAGATGTGCACTGGATCGTCTGCCGGCGCAGCACGCCGATTGGCATCTCCAAGACCGACGTCATCCGGATTTTCGACCCGATGACCAATCAGAAGGCCAACGCCTGGAAGCTGGATTACCGTAAGTACCATGACATGATCATCCCTGAGAAGCAACTGTCTACCATGTTTGTGGCGGTGGGTGCCTAATGGTCAGACTGCAGCGGCTTAACGTAGTCAAGGTTGTGGAGTCCGAGGACAAAGCTAGGTCGCTCATCGCACGGGGCTTTAAGCGAGTCGAGGAAGCTGACGTGCCCTCGACCCAGGCCAAGGACGTGGATCAGATGACCGTAGCAGAGCTTGAACAGTACGCGGACGAGCGCGGTATAGACCTATCGGGGTGCAAGACAAAAGCCGAGAAGCTGGCCAAAATCAAGGAAGCAGAGGGCGACAACTAGTCGCCCTCTTTACATGGGGGTGAGGGGTTGACGCAACTCGAAAAGCTCAAGATTCAGCTAGGAGCTGGGGGAACGGACCAGGACGGCCTCCTACAGCTATTGCTTGATGACGCCGCATCGGACCTCCTCTCCTGGTGCAACCGGACAGTCCTGCCAATCGGCCTGGAATCCACACAGCGCCAAATCGCCGTTATCCGGTACAACATGGTGGGGCTCGAAGGCCAGACAGCGCACTCCGAGGGTGGGGTAAGCCGTTCATTCGACGAGTTACCGCTGTCTGTGCAGAAAACCATCAATCAGTATCGGAAGCTGAAGGTGACGCAATATGCCCAGGCTTAGGCAGCGAGATCTGCGCGAGTTGATTGTGGTAAGGCGTATCTCCATTCAAGAGCCGGATGGCACCACTAGTGAAGGGTGGGCAGCCCAGGGGCATACCATCAAAGCTAAGGTGCAGCCTTGGGGCGGGCGGCTCATGGCAGAGATGTATGGCCAGCGCCTGGCGTATATGCTCATGCTGTATGCCGCCGCGGAGGCAGACATTCAGGAGTCGGACGGAGTATGTATCAACACAAGCGGTCAGCCTGACTATCAGGTAGTGGCCGTGCGTCGTTGGAACGGCCACTTGGTGGCTGACTTGGAGAGGGTGAGATAATGCCCGGGCTCAGAGGTTTGAACAGTCTGGTGAGGAAGCTGAATGCCCTAGGCGGAGATAGCAGCGTGGCCCTTAAGCGAGGCATTGCGCAGGCAGTGAAACAGGTTCAGGGTGATGCCAAGGACCTGTGTCCAGTCAATGATGGGCAGCTGCGTAACAGCATCCAGGGTGAAGTGGACGAGAAGGGCTCCTCGGTAATCGGCAGGGTCTCCACCAATCTCAGGCATGCGCCATATGTTGAGTTTGGCACCGGCCCTGTTGGCCAGGCATCACCCAAGGATCTCCCGGCTGAGGTTGCCGGAAAGCTGCAGTACCGCCAGGATGGTTGGTGGATCCATGAGAGCCAGATTGACGCGGAGACTGCAGAGAAATACCACTTCTTCAAGCTTGAGACCAAGAGCGGCCGGTTCTACTTCACTAACGGTCAGCCGGCGCAGCCGTTCCTGTACCCGGCTCTGAAGCAAAACAAAGACTTCGTCCGAAAACAGGTCATTTCGAGCTTACAGAAGGAGATTGATAGGCTAAGCGGGGGTGGGAACTAGTGTACGACATCAAGCCAGCGGTGCTCCAAGCGCTGAACACTGTTCCCGGCGTTACCGTATCCGACACGTATCCTGCTGACTGGAGCAAGCTGCCCCACATCTCGTTCTATGAGATTGGCAATCATGGCCACCTGGCACTCAGAGCTAATCCCTTATCGGAGATATCCATCCAGATAGATATCTGGTGCAAAGGCTCGACAGGTGCACTGGCCGCACTAGTGGACGAGAAGATGCGCGGTCTGGGGCTGCGCCGACAGTTCGCTGCTGACGTTCCTGATCCTTCGGGAGTCAAGCATAAAACCATGCGCTACAGGGGCATTGTCGATGCCCGAAACAATCTAGTTTACCAGTAAGGAGGTTGAACAATGGCCGGATTACTCAGTAAAGACACAACTCTGAAGTATAAGTCGGGGGCTCAGACTGAGTTCACCGAGATTGATCTGCTGATGGAAGTGCCGGAGATCGGCGGGGCCCCCGAGAGAGTCGAGGTAACGACTCTGAAGGACAAGTCAAAGAAGTACATCATGGGCCTCACCGATGAAGGGGATCTCGCCTTCAAGTTCCTTTACGATAACAGCACTGCTACCAGTAACTACCGAGTCCTGCGTGGGCTTCAGAGCTCGAACACTCTGGCTAGCTTCCAACTTGAATACCCAGATGGAACTGCACATCAGTTCGATGCCTACGTCAGCGTCAGGATGGACTCTGGAGCTGTTAACGCGGCACTGACGTTCACCGCCACCATGTTCCTGCAGAGTGAGATCACTGTGGTTGACCCGGTAGCGTAATCAGAGGCGAGTAGCCCCTTCCACCGGACGGGGCTACTTCGATGCAAGGGAGGAATGAGCATGCTTTATACCACACTTCGCGTGGGAGATACCGAGTACAAGCTTCGTCTGCCCGTGAAGGTCATTGCGGATATTGAACGTAAGCTAGGCGGCAAGTCAATCATTGGTCTGTTTGGCAGTGGGGACATCAAGGACCTGCCGAATGTGACGTCTATCGTCACTGTGCTGCACGGTGCACTTCAGAGCTACCAACACAATGTCTCTCTGGACAAGACCTACGAGATCTTTGAGGCTTACCTGGCTCACGGCGGCTCCTACGCCGGCATTATCGCCGAGTTCGTAGAGCTGCTGAAGGTGAGCGGTTTTTTCAGGGAAGCGGTGAGCACGAGCGAGGAAGCGAGTCAGTAGCCGAAAGCCCAGGAGTTAGTAGCCTTACTGAACTGATTGACGGCCTTTATCCCCGGGCGGTGGAGCATGGAGTTAGCTCGATGCAGTACTGGGATATGACCTATGGCGAGATTCTGACCGAGATACGGGGGAGTGAGGCGAGGCGGAGAGCCAACCTGCAGGAGCAGGCATTGATCGCGTACCGACAGAGCGAGCTCACGTCTACCCTGGTAAGCATCATACTCGGAGGCAGGCAGAAAGTCCCTAGCATAACCGAGGCATTTCCAGGGATCTTCCCTGAGCAGGAACAGACAAGACAGCAAAACTGGCAGCTGATGAAGGCTCGCATAGAACAGTTTGCGGCGGCACGTAGAAAGCGGGGTGAGAAGGCAGATGGCGGCGACCACGCTTGAAGAACTACAGGTATTAATCACAGGTGAGACCAAGGGGTTGCGCAAAGAGCTAAACGCGGTTCAGAACCAGCTAAATAGCACAAATAAGCAAGTCACGAGAGCAACGTCCGGGATTATGGGCAGCTTCAAGAAGCTAGGCGGCATGATCGCCGGTGTCTTCGCTCTCAAGGCGGTTGTAGGCTTCAAGAAAGCTGCCCTGCAGTCTGCGAGCGAGCTGGAAACATCCTTGCTAGGACTCCAGAGTATTCTTGGGGGCCAGGGGCGAAGCTTCGAGCGCGCGAACCAGTTCATCCAGGAGTATATTGCGGATGGTCTGGTTCCTCTCTCCGAAGCGGTCACCGCCTACAAGAACCTGGCGGCCCGTGGCTATGACGATAGACAAATCCAGAGCGTGATGGAGCGTCTAAAGGATGCTGCTTCCTTTGGCCGGCAGTCTTCTTACACCCTTGGTGAGGCAGTGCGATCGGCCACAGAGGGCTTGAAAAACGAGAACAGCATATTGGTCGACAATGCTGGTGTGACCAAGAACGTTGCCAAGATGTGGGATGAGTATGCCCGTAGCGTCGGTAAGAACGCTAGCCAGCTTACTCAGCAAGAGAAGATCCAGGCTGAGGTCAACGGTATCATGCAAGAGACTCGATTCCAGGTCGGCGACGCCGCTAAATACGCCAATACATACGCCGGCCGTGTTGCTGCACTATCCAAAACCCTGCGCGACGT
>JAWLDB010000060.1:0-12994 GCA_041686915.1 Bacillota bacterium | reverse complement strand
AGTCTGTTTGCACTAACGAATGAATATCCCATTAGAGGAAGGGGGTTTGCCGAGTGTTTGACCTTATTATCCGGAACGGGAAAATTGTTGATGGTACGGGAAATGCCTGGTTCTATGGCGATGTGGCTGTAGTCGGAGACCGCATTGTGGAAGTGGGCAGGTTAAGCAATGACCAAGCAAAGCGCATTATTGACGCAGAGGGATTGGTAGTTGCACCTGGATTTATTGATTCACACTCCCATTCCGATGGAGCGCTGCTGATCAGTCCAAAAGCTGAGAGCAAAATTTTCCAGGGCGTAACCACCGAAGTGATCGGACAGTGTGGCAGTTCAGCTGCTCCCAGGGCAGCAGGCGATGAGGATGAAGAGGACCTGGCGGAAGTACGCGTTAGTTGGCAGGGCATGGGTGAGTACCTGGACCTGCTCGAGCAGCGGGGCGTCGGTGTTAACGTCATCGCCCTGATTGGCCACGGTAACTTGCGGCGAATGGTAATGGGCATGGATAACCGGCCTGCGAATGAGGAAGAACTAGCCAAAATATGCGACCTGGCTGAACAAGCTATGCAGGAGGGAGCCTATGGCTTCACCAGTGGCCTAATCTATCCGCCCAGCTCCTACTGCACAACCGAAGAGTTGGTCGCCATAGCCAAAGTCGTGGCCCGTTACGGTGGCATCTATGCCACGCATATGCGCAACGAGGGCGATCGGCTGATGGATGCCATGCAGGAGACGATCGAGATCGGCGAAAAATCAGGCATACCGGTGCATATCTCCCATCACAAAGTCTGTGGAGAAGCTAATTGGGGTATGGTGCGTGAATCCCTGGCCTACGTAGACGGCAAGCGGGCCGAGGGCATAGATATCACTATGGACCAATACCCGTACATCGCGACCAGCACCGGCCTGAAGGTGATCATCCCGCAGTGGGCGCATGCCGGTGGCGTGCAAGCGATGCGTGAACGTCTGCTGGATTCGGAGACAGGTGCTCGTATTCGCGAAGAGATAATGCAGAATGAACGGCGTTGGGAATGGGTGTTGGTAGCTTCTTGCAGCAAGCCGCACAATAAGCAGTATGAAGGCAAGAACGTGGCTGAGATTGGTGAAATGATGGGACAGGAGCCCATGGAAGCGGCCTTAGCGCTGCTGATGGATGATAACTTCAACGTGGGCATGGTGCGCTTCGCCATGTGCGAGGAAGATGTAGAGTATGTAATGCAGCATCCGCAGGTAATGATCGGATCAGACGCCGGCTTGCGTGCTACCGAGGGCCCGCTTTCCAGTGGTAAGCCGCATCCCCGTGCCTACGGGACCTTTGCCCGTGTACTCGGTTACTATGTGCGCGAACGCAAAGTGCTTACATTGGAAGAGGCTGTGCGTAAGATGACCGGGTTGGCTGCTGCACGTTTTTGTCTATGGGATCGTGGTCTGCTCAGACCTGGTTGTCACGCAGATATCGCTATTTTTGACCCGGCTACCATCCGTGACACAGCCACCTTTGTCGACCCGCATCGCTACGCAGCAGGAATAAAACACGTGCTGGTCAACGGGCAGCTGGCAGTAGAAGGCGGCAAGCACACTGGTACACTGGCTGGCAAGGCTTTGCGTCGCAGTTAATAAATATTTCACATGCCGGGCAGGAGAATGCTGTTACAGAAGAGAAACATCATACGCGTATCAGACCTTGTTTTTAGGAAGCTGGGAGGCTAGTAAACACCATGATAATCAGGCCGGCTACGGCAAACGATGTTCAAGGAATTCAACATGTGGCGCATGTTGCCTGGCATGTAACATACGAGGGAATTATTCGTCCCGAAACCAGGGCAAACATTCTTTCCGAGTTTTACAGTGAGGAAAGTCTGCTCCGCAGTCTACAGCGTAATGGCGCCGTCTTCTTTGCGGCAGTGGAAGGTCAAAGGGTGATTGGCTTTGCGCAAGTACTGCCACGCCCCCGGACGACTGGGGACTATGAGCTAACCCGCATTTACGTTCTGCCTGACTGCCAGCGCAAGGGCGTAGGTAGTCAACTGCTGGCAGCAGTGGAAGCTGCTCTGCCGGACCAACACCTTTGGGTAATTGTAGAGCGGGATAATAAGGGTGCGCTCGAGTTCTACCGCTCCAAGGGTTTCACCAAGCGGCGCGAGTTGGAGCTGCCTGTCTTTGGGGAAAACCTGCCCTTTGTGGAAATGAATAAAGCGGGGAAACGGCCGTAAGGCCGTTTTCTTATGTGTAGCACTTAAGTCAAAGCATTAGTTGACCGCCTTTTGCACAAGGATTAGATAGGGGGTGTGCAGTATGGTACAGCTACCGATAGGATTTCAGCAACGTATGCAGCAGCAACTGAGTGAAGACGCCAGCAAGTTTTTTGCTTCCTACGACGAGCCGCGCACCTACGGGCTCAGGGTCAATACTTTGAAGTGCGGTGTTGAACGTTGCCTGTCACTGCTACCTTTCGAGTTAGAGCCGGTGCCATGGTGTAGCAGCGGCTTCTATTACGATGAACAAGACCGTCCGGGCAAGCATCCACTCCACGCTGCCGGTGCCTACTATTTACAGGAACCGAGTGCCATGGCTGTGGCAGAATTGGCTGCTCCAGAGCCCGGTGAATGGGTGCTGGACCTCTGCGCTGCTCCAGGGGGCAAGTCTACGCATCTGGCTGCACTGATGCAGGATAGCGGACTATTGGTTGCCAATGAAGTGCATCCCGTTCGCGCTAAGGTGTTGGCAGAGAACATCGAGCGGTGTGGAATCAAGTCAGCTTTGGTCAGCTCTGCCTCGGCGGAAGAGCTAGTTCAGCGGTTTGGCCCTGTCTTCGATTGTATCGTAGTTGATGCACCTTGCTCGGGCGAGGGGATGTTTCGTAAGGATCCAGAGGCTATTACCCATTGGAACGAGGGAGGGGTCTCTGCTTGCGCTGCTACCCAAAGCTCGTTGCTCGACGCGGCCTACACTATGCTGCGCCCAGGCGGTCGCCTGGTTTTCTCTACCTGTACATTTTCGACTGAGGAGAACGAAGCAAACGTGCAGTCGTTCCTGGAAAGGCACCCGGATATGTCGCTCCAGCCAGGGAGGCTGCATCAGACCTTTGCGCCTGGTATTGGAGATGCTGATCTACCTGATCTAAAGCACGTAGCCAGGCTTTGGCCTCATCGCTTGCGGGGAGAAGGGCATTTCCTGGCCCGATTTCATAAGGCAGGTGACACGGTAGGCCGAAACATTCCGGACACGCTTACAGGCTTCTATGCTCAGGTAGACAAGGAACTGCAGGAGTTTGCCTCCGACGCATTGACCTTTGTCCCGGCAGGACCGTTTGCTCGCTTTGGCGACCATGTGTATCAGCTGCCAACTGCGGAGCTTCCGGAGTTTCGCGGATGGAAGTTATTACGATCAGGTTGGCCGCTAGGTGAGGTGCGCAAAGGCAGGTTTGTGCCGAGTCACTCGCTTGCTTTAGGGCTAACGGCGGAACAGGCACAGAGGACGCTTGACCTGGCGCCTGACAGCAAGGAAGTAGATGCATATCTGCATGGTCAGACCTTGCAGTGCGATCTCCCGAACGGTTGGGCGCTTGTCACCGTCAGTGGCCTTCCCTTGGGTTGGGGAAAGGTTACGAACGGTGTCTTGAAGAATCATTATCCGAAAGGGTTAAGATGGCTATAGAGAGTAAGGAGGAAGAAAAGATGGTTAGGTTTAGTCATGTAGGGTTGGTAGTCGCTGATTTGAACCGGTCGATCGAGTTCTACGCCAAGACACTGGGGCTAAAGTGCCTGGAGCAGCACCCGGACACCGGGCGGGGCCTGGATATTGCCTTCCTGGGATCAGATGCACCGGTGTTGGAGCTGCTCTGCTACAAGGATGCCACTAAAGCTGAGCGTCCGGCGCGGGGCAGGTATGACCACTTCGCGTGGTATGTGGACGACCTGGATCAGATGATGCAGGACTTGCAGGACAAGGGCGTGGAGTTCGTCCCGCCCGAAGCCCAGACAGTACTGGATGGCCGCAAGATTGCTTTCTTCTTTGGGCCTGATGGTGAGCGAGTGGAACTGGTGCAGCCAGCTGGCAAATAAAGCATAGACAAGTTAGGGCGGATAGCAGCATAGGTTTTCACGAGGGGGTGAATGCCCTTTGTGGATTCTAATGGCTCTGCTATCCGCTTTGCTTTGGGCGGCTGCCAGTCTTGTCGACAAGTTGGCTGTCAACTGGGGCTACCGTACTTTGGAGGTGCTGCCAGCGACGTATACAGCAGGTTTCCTGGTCGTAGCGCTTTGCTACCAGCACAGCGCTGAACTATGGGATATCCGCTACATTTTGAGCGGAGCAATACTTGCGTTTTTCTCGCTGCTCAATGCCTTTTCGCTGCTGATGGCCCTGCGCTGCGGTGAAGTCGGTCTGGTGTCCGTAGTAGCCGGCAGTCACTGCGTAATTACAGCGGTGATGGCCAACATTCTGCTAGGCGAGCAGCTTACGGAGCGGCAATGGTTGGCAGTACTGATGGCAGTGATAGGTCTTTTCCTCGTGTTCGGCATCAGTGAAAGCTTGCGCAGGGGTGGGTTCAAGTCGGCAGAGAGTGGCTATCGCTGGTTTTGGCTGGCTTTGCTTTCAGCGATTGGTTCTAGTGGTGAGACCTTGGCTCTTAAGCAGGCGACAGCTATCAGTTCCGGGGCGCACTTGTCCCTTCTCTGGGAGTACTTTATTGCTAGCCTGGTCTGTTTCTTTTTGGTCTTTCGGTATCAGGTCAAGCTAAACTTGCGTTCGTCCTTGTTCGGCAGCATTGATGGGGTATTGACCGGATTTGGTATGATGGCCTTTGGCTTGGCGCTGGCGTTGGGACCGGCCTCTTTGGTAGCCACCGTCGCCACTGCCGCTGTGTTGTTCAGGGCGATAGGCGGTATAGTTTTCTTTGGTGATAAGGCCGGGCGGCAGCAATGGATAGGTTTCGGGCTGCTATTTGCCGCCTTCATTCTGGTTCGCATCTAGCGGGGGCTAATCGAAGTATTGTGTTGCATGTTCTCCGGGAATGGTAAGTAAGAGCGTATGCTCGGAACAAACCTGGGGGAGGTGCTTTGGCAGTGTGGATTGTCTATACGCTGGTTGCGTCAGTGCTCTTTGCCAGCTCCAGCATGGTCAACAAGCTGGCGATGCGCGAGCACACCCCTACCGACCGCCTGCTCCCAGGAACCTTTCTAGCCGGTTTTGCCCTGCTTCTGGCCGTCTACGGACGACGGATGCCTGGATTAAACCTACCCTTAGTAGTAAGTGGCCTGGCTATGTCTTTGTTTTCCATGTTGAATTGCGTAGCCATTCTCCTGGCGTTGCGTGCCGGCCCCGTAGGCCCGGTGGCAGCTATCGCTGGCAGCCATTCCATCCTGACGCCTCTCCTCGCACTACTGTTGTTTGGAGAGCGGCTAAGCTTTTGGCAATGGGTAGCGGTTGCTCTGGCCACAGGCGGCATGGCCTTGGTGCAATGCTATCGGGGTGGTAAGAACAAGTCCTCTGCTTGGATGTGGTTCATTCTGGCCTTGCTCGGAGCAGCTGGTTCCAGCGGTGAAACCCTGGTGCTTGATCACGCCGTGACCCTGAAAAATGACGGGGCCGTTGGCCTGGTTTGGTCCTATTTCTTTAGCTTCATCTTTACCTCGCTTTGGTTCCTCAGGCGACGCCAGCGCAAGTTCACCCGTCCGTTTTGGCTGGGCGCAGCTGATGGGGCAGTCTCTGCCCTTGGTATGATCTTCTTTGCCAAAGCTCTCTCTGGTGGTCCGGCAGGGCTCGTAGCCGCGCTATCCACCTCCGCAGTTGTGTTGCGCGCCTTAGGTGGTAAGGTCTTTTTCAACGATGAACTGCCGGCGATGAGCTGGCTGGGTGTAGCACTAGCTGTAGCTGCCTTCGGGCTCGTGAGTTTTTTCCAGAGGTAGAGTAAACGCGGGTTATGCGACCCGCGTTTTGATGTCCCTATGCTGCTATCGGCGCACGTAACTCCTTGTGCTCCCAAGGTAACCGAAGCCATGGCGTTCATAGAACCGCTGAGCGCCTAAATTGGTGCTGGCCGTGTCGAGATGCAAGGTGCTATAGCCTTGCGTCAAATAGTGTTGGGCCAGCTGTCCCATGAACTGGCTTCCGAGGCCTTTTCCACGCAACTCCTTATTGATCCCAATCCAACGCATGTATACGACGTCGCGGGTAAGCCTTCCGGTCAACTTGTCCATGGGATGCATGATTGCCGTGCCTACCTGCTTACCATCATGCCAGGCCGCGAAGTGCTGGCTGGTCATTTTGTCTTCAGTGAGAGTGACGGTTAGGTCTTGACCAAGGCCTTGTACCAAAGAGCTGAGCTCCGCGGTATAGAAAGGGTTTTCCTGATCCACTGCAAAACCGTGCCTAAGCAGTACATCTTCTATGTAGCTGTGCGCAGGATGCAGTTTGCCATGCCAGGCGTTGCAGCTCATGCCATGCGCCTGAAAGAAGGCATGCAATTCTCCTGCCTGGGCCAGGTTGTGGACGGCCATCTGCAACAAAGCTTCGCCCGCCGCAGGATGCTCTCTATCAAAGTAAAAGTGCCTGATCACGCCACTATCGGGGCTATCTACCCGCTTGCCGTTCCTATCCCAGCCGAAGGTGGGCTTGCCAAATTGGATGAAACCGATAACCTGGTCGCCCTCAAAAGCCACCAGCAACTGTTCTGTTTGCGGGGTAAGCTGTAGCCCGTCAAAACTCTGGTTAAACTCCAGCAGGCAGCTCCGCCAGGTATCAAAATCTACTGGATAGAAGAAGGGGACGTCTGTGCCGATTTCTTGCCAGAAGGCGTAGAGAGCGGGTAGGTTGTCAAGTGTTAGTCTGTTGATCTGCATGTAAGCGCTCCTTTCAGGATGGACAGGGTCTATTCTACAACATATTAATTCCTGAAGGTTTCTGCGAGAAGGCTATATATCTATCCCTACAAAACATTACCTAAAGCTTAGCCCAGAACAGTGCTTTCGGCAGCTGCCTGCAGGAGAAGATATTCCGCTTGGCGAAACAAGGTTTACGGATTAATTCACAGGGAGGCATATCTATGAGTGAACTGATGACTAGAGCACAAGCGCTGAAAGATGAGTTTATTGAGTTTCGCCGTGATTTCCACCGCAACCCAGAACTAGGCATGCAGGAAGTGCGCACTGCCAGTATTGTTGCCGAACATCTGCGTGACTTGGGCATTGAAGTTACTACTGGTATAGCTAACACAGCTGTAGTCGGGCTGCTGAAGGGTGGTCAGCCTGGCAAGACTATTGCCTTGCGCGCGGACATGGACGCGCTCACAATTCCCGAGCAGAGTGGAGCCGAGTATGCTTCTACCATCGCCGGTAAGATGCATGCTTGTGGGCACGACGGACATACTGCCATCCTGATGGGTGTGGCTAAACTGCTCTCTGAGATGAAAGACGAGATCCCAGGCAACGTTAAGTTCTTCTTCCAGCCGGCAGAGGAGGGTCCAGGTGGCGCTCTGCCCATGGTGGAAGCAGGTGTGATGGAAAATCCGCACGTAGACGGAGTGATGGGCCTGCATATCAGCACAGATATCAAGACCGGCCAGATTGGCTTGAAGGCCGGTGCCAGCAGCGCTGGAACAGACTCCATCACGATTACCATCTCTGGCAAGGGTGGCCATGGAGCTCATCCACATAAGTCTATAGACGCAATCGTAGCTGCGGGCCACATCATCGTAGCTCTGCAGACAGTTGCCAGCCGCGAAATCGACCCGCTTGGTTCCGTGGTTGTTACCATCGGCACCATCAATGGAGGCTATCGCGGTAACGTCATCGCCGATAACGTGGTTATGACCGGTACCGTTCGCACCTTGGACCCGGATGTGCGTGCCAGCATGCCGGAGCGTATCGAGCGCATCATCAACGGCATTTGTCAGAGCCTGCGCTGCGAGTGCGAGCTGAAGTATGACAAGGGCTATCCGTCCGTCATCAATGCGCCGGAAATGGCTGACTTAATGGAGGCCGTAGGTCAGAGAGTTCTCGGTAAGGAGAATGTGGCGCGTATTGCCAACCCCTCCATGGGTGGAGAAGACTTTGCGTATTTTGCAGAGAAGGCACCGGGCATCTTCTTCCGCCTCGGCGCTGGTAATGAGGAGAAGGCCTGCATCTATCCGGGTCACCATCCAAAGTACAACTTTGACGAAGATGCCATTCCAGTCGGCATGGCATTGTTGGCAGAGGCCGCATTGGAGTATTTGCGCAAATAGGGCAGGCAGATTTATGTTGGTTGGGGCGTAGGGGTTGAGTTGCACTCAACCCTTTGGGCAGAATGGAATTCTGCCCCTACAACGGGGACAGGTTAATGTTCCGCCCCCTACAACGGGGACAGGTTAATGTTTGCGGTGGGCTACACCGGGGACAGGTGAAGATGGTAGGGGCTGGGCGGTGACCAGCCCTATAGAAAAGAGGGCCGCGAGGCCCTCTTTGTTATGCGGGTATGCTATTTCTTCAGCTCGTAGATGCTCGAGAATTTCTCAGTGATGTACTCCAAGTAGGCTTTCGCTGTCAGTGGTTCTCCGGTCGCGATCTGCATCACTTCCTGCGGGCCGTACTTGGCGCCATGGGAGTGAATGTGCTCGCGGCTCCAGGCTAGTAGCCCAGAGTAGTCGCCCTTGGCGAACTCGGCAGCCAGAGCGGGATTGTCGCGCAGCGCTGCCTGATAGAACTGGGCTGACATGACGTTACCTAATGTATAGCCTTGGAAGCCGGCGCCGAAGCCACCTGTCCAGTGTATGTCCTGTAAAACACCGATTAGGTCGTTCTCTGGCTCGATCCCCAGGTACTCGCGGAATTTCTGGTTCCAGGCCTCGGCTAGGTCCTTGATCTGCAGCTTGCCATCGTAAACGGCCTTCTCCAGTTCAAAGCGGATCATGATGTGCAAATTGTAAGTTACCTCGTCAGCTTCTACGCGGATGAACGACGGCTGCACCCTGTTGACGGCGCGATGCCAATCCTCTACGGAGACACCGTTGGTTTGTTCCGGGAAGGCTTGCTGCACAACCGGGTAGAAATTCTGCCAGAAGCTCAAAGAGCGTCCAACAAGGTTCTCCCATGTGCGGGATTGCGACTCATGCGCCCCGGCAGACGCACCTTCCATCAACGGTGAACGGCGGTACTTGACCGGGATACCCTGCATGTAGTGTCCGTGGCCTGCCTCATGTAACAGTCCAAAGAAGCAGGGGCGGAAATCATCTTCGCGAATGCGTGAGGTGATGCGTGTATCGTTAGGAGTGAAACTGATGGAGAAGGGGTGGACAGAGAAATCGGCGCGGCCTTCATCCAAATTAAAGTTGATAGCTCGCACCGCCTTTAGCCCTACTTCCCACTGCAGCTTGGGGTCATACAGTTTGGTCAGCACTGAATCGTCCACCGGGCGACCATTTTCGGTGATGTTCTTAACCAGCGGAACTAGTGTTTCCCTAAGCTCAGCGAATAAGGTATCAAAGTCGGCGGTGGTCATGCCCGGTTCGCTGGTCGCGATGAAGGCATCCATTGGGTGCTCTGTGTAGCCGATAGCCTCGGCGCTTTTACGGCTCAGTTCATAAATCTTCTGTAGTGAAGGGGCAAAAATGCTGAAGTCCTTCGCTTCGCGCGCCTTCAGCCAGGTCCCGAAGGCTTCTGAACGTGCCCTTGAGAACTCAATCACCAACTCGACTGGCAGCTTGGTTGCCCGCTCATGTTGCAGCCTGGCAACACGGAGAATGCCGGCCTCGTCTGAATGATAGTCTATCTCCTTCTCCCAGGTGGTCAATTTGTCCAGC
Source organism: Bacillota bacterium (assembly GCA_041686915.1). Taxonomy (GTDB): domain Bacteria; phylum Bacillota; class UBA994; order UBA5500; family UBA5500; genus JAWLDB01. The sequence continues at coordinate 3,220 of JAWLDB010000060.1, read as the reverse complement.
AGCTGACCGATTTCCGGATTGGAAATACGCTCGTGCACCAGCCGGTCCAGAGTGGCTTTGTGGTCGGCGCGAGCAGCTGAGCCGCTTTTCGGCATCTGGGTCTGTTCGTCCCAGTAGATTACTGCCGAAACCATACTCAGGTCATCAATCTCCGCCCAGAGGTCCATCAACCGCTGGAACTCCTGTGGCTTGTTAGTACTCATGAATAATCCCTCCTTGATATTTTCCTTGTGTAACGTAATCATAGAGATGCTTGCCTCAAGTTGAGTCTATGGTTGAGCTTGGCAAGGTAGACGTTCTATACTAGCTACATTCTCCTATCGTGATAGGAAATCCTACCAAAGAAGAGCAAAGGGAATAAGCCGGAAGCTTACAGGGGGGCGTGTAAATGTGCAACTTTTTGGTTGATGCAGCTTTTCGGGGTGAGCTGAAATGCGAGCGCTGGTGGACGGGAGAGCTACTTGACCGTTCGGGTGAACTGATAGCGCTAGTCAGGAATGGCGTTATTGATTTTACACTAGGGAACGACTTCTGGCCCAAGCGTAATCTGCGGGAGCTGGATGCGACCTATGCCATTGAGGGTAACTGGCAGAGTGAGTGGCAGCATATGCTGGCACACCCGGCAAGGGCAGAACTATGCCAGACAGCCTTAGCTTCGGGAGGTACTGTCCTGGAGCTGGCTGCCGGTCCCGGTGGGGGTAATCTCTCTCCGCTGCTGCATTTGAACCCGGATGTCAGGCTTGTAGTAAATGACCTGGAGAGCCGTGTGCTGCACAGGTGGCAAACCTTTATTTCCGGGGAAATGAGGGTAAGAAACACTCTGTTTGTCGCCTTTGATGCGGTTGACATGCCTATCAGAGACGCTTCAATCGCCTGCATCTCCTCGGCGGGCGGCCTGAGCAATGTGCGAGGAGACTTGGGGCGATTGCTGCGGGAATGCGCACGTGTGCTCAAGCCGGCAGGGAAAGTCATTGCCTATGAACTGGTGATATCTCCTGAGACGGTCAGGCGACTGCCTGAGGAACTCCAGCAGTTATGGTCGGTCAATCCCTGGCTAGTGAACCGATGGGAAGAGCAGTTTGCTACCGCTGGCTTGCGGATGGTGAGCAGGCAGGTCGCGGAGACGCGCCGGCTGGACCCTGTTCAGCATGGTTTGGCCATTGATGCCAGCGCCTATGGTGTTGACGTTATTTCGGAAATGCACTGCATCATCGCTGAAAAGGTAGAGGCATAGAAAATTCATGGTAGGAATGAGCTCCCATGAACGATTACCCATCGGTTTCGGGATTGCGCGCAGCAACTTCGTTCCACTGAAGACGATTGTCTACTACTTGGGGGAGAACGAGAGTGTACGGGTCACAGTGTCAAACCTTCTGGGCAATATTATCTCTTAGGTTTCCTTTTGCCGATAGTCTTTGCTGGAGTACGAAAACTCAGATCGGTGGTCGCCATATCCGGACTCGGTCGAATACTTAACAGAAAGAGGTAGCCAGATACGGCTACCTCTTTCTCTGCTATGACCTTATCTACTTCCCCTTGCGCTTGGGGAGGAACTTGGCGACGATGACCACTACAAAGATAGCAACCAGCACAACCCAGGCAAAGGGGTTGGCGAAGTTGAGAGTCATACCCGAGCCGCGCAGCTTTGGCACATTTAGTCGGGGATCCTTAGGGTTATAGTAGATGGTTCCGCCCCAAATCCACCCCTCTGGATCCTCTGCCAGCACAGCAGATTTAGCGGCTGATGCTGCAACCACCTGAGGTTGCTCCAACATCAGGGAGCTGACAAACAACCCAAAAGTAAGTATCAGAGCCACCATAGCAAGTTTCTTCATTAGGACCACTCCTCTCACCAAGCTTACAGTCACATTGTATCAATACACTAGTACACTTGTAAAGAGGCATCCGTACATTTTCCCAAACGAAGCCGCCTTGCCTTTCTGGAAACATTTCCTACCAAGCAGAAAACAGGCAATCCAGAATATTCGTCGAAAGATTACACCATTATGACCGTAGCGATGAGAAATGGGGGAGATATCTTGCAACCCGGATTGATAGTAGGAATCTACGGGACTTTTCGGCGGGAGAAGCTGATAAGGGAGCTAAAGCCAGGCTTTGCTGGAGTGGAGGTCTCTTGTCTGCCTAGTCTGGAAGAGGCCAAACAGGTGGCAGCGTTTGCTGAGGATAATGGCTTACAGTTTGGTGTTCACTTCCCTCTTGTTAAGGGAAGGTATGAGGGCATTCCTCTGCATCCGTACATTACTGGCCGTCATGAAGAAAGGCTGCTGGCATTCTCGGCAATAGAGCAAGACATGCGCGACGCCAAAGAGTTAGGCGCAAGCTATCTTTTGCTGCATTTCCCCAAACCTGCACTGCTCGAACCAGGCCTGGACTGGAGTGACTGGCGCTTCCCCGACCAGGGCGAGGCTATCTGGGCGAGCGATTACAATATTGTTGATGAGCGAGCCTTGGCTTTCTCTGCTTTCGCCCGTTTGTTCAAGCTATCCAAGGAAATCGGCCTGTCGATAGTGCTGGAACATGACATCACCCATCCAGTGCACTATCAGCAGATCCTGCCCGAGCTGTTTGCAGCTTTTCCAGGTATCGGCTTTTGCATAGATACCGGTCGGTTGCATATGCAGGAACATACCGACCCAGGTTTCTCTGCAATTGAGTTTATCAACCGGATGTTACCTTACATAACGAATGTACACCTTTGGACAGTACGGCTGGGACAGAATAAGGCCGGTGGCCATCACCCGCTACTACCTGAGCTTAAGCCAGAAGAGGGTTGGGGTGATATGGCTGCTTATTTGAGCGTTCTTTCCGGCGTCGAGCAGGCTAGTGTTCTATTTGAACACCGTGCTGACCTGGTGTCGGCAGATGATCTTGACCGCTGCTACCAGTGGGTGGAGAGCGTTCTGCGGGGAGAATAGGGTTGAACATGCTCACCCCCTACATTCTTGAGATATGGTGCATACAGTGTAAAGATAAAGGAGCCCGCGATGCGGGCTCCTTGTGCATATCTCCTAGGCTTGCGTATTCTTCCGGCTCTGACACCAGAGGTAAACGCCGACGGCGATGAGGCCGATAGGCAGTATTAGTTCAGGCAACTGTATTGAGTAGCGCCAATCGAATGCTGCCATGGTGGCTGGGAACAGCAGGCCCAAGCCTGGGAAGATGGGCCAGAAGCGGGCACCCCAGTCGCGGTCTTCGCCAC
>JAWLDB010000059.1:0-13112 GCA_041686915.1 Bacillota bacterium | reverse complement strand
ATGCCGTGTCCGAGTACATAACGAAAGCGAGGTACTAACATGACTGAAAAGAAGAACCCGGTAGTAACCATCACCATGCAAGACGGTGGGCAGATGCAGATTGAGCTCTACCCGGACGTAGCTCCAAACACAGTGAACAACTACATTTCCCTCGTGCAAAAGGGCTTCTACAACGACACGATCTTCCATCGCGTTATCCCTAATTTCATGATCCAGGGTGGGGATCCCAATGGCACTGGCATGGGTGGTCCAGGTTACAGTATTAAGGGTGAGTTCAGTATGAACGGCTTCAAGAATGACCTGAAGCATACCCCGGGCGTGATCTCCATGGCGCGCTCTGGTCATCCTGACTCTGCTGGCTCACAGTTCTTCATTATGGTTGCTAACTCTTCGCACCTGGATGGGCAGTATGCTGCCTTTGGTAAGGTCATCTCAGGCATGGAGGTCGCTGACCGCATCGTTGCTGTACCTCGTGACCGCAGCGACCGTCCACGCGAGGATCAGAAGATGCAGAGCGTGACAGTAGATACCTTCGGTGTGGAGTACCCCGCTCCAGAGACTATCGCCCGATAAGCAGACCAGAGAGCAGCCGCCACTTGATGGCGGCTGTTTTTTGTACTGTGGAAATGTTTCCAGGAGAACGACATATACTAACCGGTAGGCGTTACGGCGGAAAAAATTCTCAGATTACCCCTTGACGCTAATAGTAATCGTTACTATAATGAGAGTGTAAGAAAAATTTCAGAGGGGGAGAACAAATGACTGAACTAAACCAAGTGTACAAATGCGAGATTTGCGGTAATATCATTGAAGTGCTACATACCGGTAAGGGTACGCTCGTTTGCTGCGGGCAGCCAATGAAGCTGGTTGAGGCCAAGACAGAGGACCAAGGTCGCGAGAAGCATGTGCCTGTAGTTGAACGCGACGGTAACACCGTCACTGTCAACGTGGGCAGCGTGGCTCATCCGATGGAAGAGAAGCACTGGATCGAGTGGGTCGAAGTGATTGCAGACGGCAGAGTCTATCGTAAATACCTGAACGCAGGCGAAGCTCCGGTTGCGACTTTCTGTATTGATGCTAAGGACCTGGAAGTTCGAGAGTACTGCAATCTCCACGGCCTTTGGAAGACCAAGGCGTAAATTCGTGCAAGATGGGGGTGGCAGACTGCCACTCCGTGCATGGTAGTATGAAACAACCCACCTGGTAATCAACCGGGTGGGTTGTTTTGTCATGCTGATAGAATCTTCACTTTACCTGGGCTGAAAGAGTTCAGCTTGCGCAAACAAGGCAGGGCCACCGCCGGTATGGATGAAGCAGACCGCCTCGCCACGCGGAATAACCCCTCGTCCCACCAAGTCGCTGAGGCAGTAGAGAGTTTTGCTGGTGTAGACGTTCTCCAGGAAGATGCCTTCTGTGCGTGCCAGGTCATAGACTGTCTGTATAGATTCTGCGGTTGGTTTGGCGTAGCCGTCGCCTAGATAGTCCTCATAGATCGTCATCACGTCAGGCAAGGGGGCAGCAGGCCGCAGGCCGGTCAGCTGTACTACTTGTTCGTAAATACCCCCAATTAGTGATCGTAAGTAAGCCTCTTCATACTCTACGCTGACCACGTGTACGTGGAAGGGGTGGCCCAGTAAGGCAGCGCCATATAGGAAACCGGTGCAGGTAGCTGCCATAGCTCCTACGATGACTACATGCCTTAGATCTATGCCTTGCTGATTGGCCTGCTCATGCAGTTCCAGGGCAGCGTTTAGGTAGCCGAGGGTGCCAACGTGCGGCTTGCCAATGACGTAGGGGTGTCTACCATCTGACCACAAGTTGTTTGCTATCAGAGCTGTCTGCTTTGAGCGCTCCTCTTCGTCCATTGGCCCGAGGAAGACAGACTTGGCTCCGGAAAGGTGGTTCAACAGCATATTGCCTTGGTAAAGTTGCGGCTCGTGATCATTATGCACCAGGATGCAATCCAGTCCTAGTTTGGCACAGGCTGCTGCTGTCAGCCTACACTGATTGGACTGCAATCCACCCATAGCTAAGATTACGTCCGCCTGCTTCGCCAAGGCTTCTCCCAGCCAGAACTCAAGGTTACGCAGTTTGTTGCCGCCCATGCCTAGGCTTAACAGGTCATCGCGTTTGATATAGACAGCGTCGTGGTCAATCATGCTACCATAGCGCGGCAGGTGATGTAGAGGCGAAGGCAGGTCCATTAGCCGCACGCGCGGGAACTTTGACAGAAACAAGTTCATCACTCCAAGTAGACCATTTACCTAGTAAGTTTCGTCAAAGCCGTCTGTCTTCCTTGTGCTCGCTTCCATTAGTAAGACCCCACGTAGTTCGTGGGGTCAGGTGTAGCTGCTACTTACGCTTGTGCTTGGTGTCTTTCTTGACTCTGCTGTGCAGTGGCGTTTTATCCGCATCCATGTGCACTGTCACCGGTTTGAAGCGCTCCGGCGGAGCTGGCTTCTTGTTCTTAAACGACACCTTTTCATCCCGCTTACGCTTGCTTTCCAAGTACCAGAACACCGGGAAGCCAAGCAGGGTAATGCCGATGCCAAACAATGAATTGAGCGGGCTGTTGAACAGTGTGCTGATCAAAATGTATAATCCACCGATAATCCCGATAGCCGGTACGATTGGGTAAAGTGGAACCTTGTAAGGCCTGGGCAAATCAGGGCGCTTACGGCGCATGATAATCACGGCGAACAGACCCATGATGAAGAAAATCCAAAGGGCAAATACTGCCAAGTCGGTAAGCAGATTAAATGACCCCGTGAAACTGTAGAGAGTAGCTAAAACACCAATCAGCAGCAAAGCTCTCGCCGGGGTATGAGATCCGGGTCGGACTGCTGCAAAGTAATCAGCAAAAGGCAGGTTGCGTTCCTTGGCCATGGCAAAGGGCACGCGTGCACCCGTCAAAATGTAGCCGTTCAATGCGCCAAAAATCGAGATGGCGATTCCGACTGCGATTAGGGTAGCACCAGCCGGGCCGAAAAGCACGTTAGCCACGTCTGTCGCTGGAGTCGGTGAGGCAGCTAGCCTCTCTGCGGGTAGCACGTTTAAGAGTGCCAGGTTGATACTCACGTAAACTACTAGCACCAGCCCGATACCCCCGATAATCGAAAGCGGCAAGTTGCGCTTAGGGTTACGGACTTCACCTGCTACGTTAGTCACGGAAATCCAGCCATCGTACGCCCATAGCGTGCCGAGAATGGCTGCGCCCAAACCCAGGCCGCCCGCCGTTACTGCCGGGGTCCCTACTGCCTGGCCGCCAGTACCTCTGAGGAAGCCCAGAACGGTGATCAGCACAATCGGTATCAGTTTGGCTATGGTAAGTACTGTCTGAATGAACCCGCCTTGCTTGGTGCTTTGGATATTAAAAAAGATCAGGAAGAAGATGGCCCCCACCGCTACCAAGAGCTGGCTGACGGGTGTGAGGGGTACAAACAGGCCTACCTGGGTAGCAAAGATGATAGCCAAGGCAGCAACGCTGCCAGGGGTGTAGATCAGTGTCTGCACCCACCCAAGCAGAAAACCCCATACTCGTCCGTAGGTTTCTTCAAGATAGGCATATAGTCCGCCAGTGCGCGGCAATGCGGCGGCCAATTCTGCCATGGTTAAGCCAGCCGCCAAGGTGATGACGCCGCCCAACACCCAAGCTGCCATTCCCAGCCAGGCGCTGCCAGCATTCTGTATTACGACACCAGGCTTGAAAAAGATGCCGGAACCGATAACCATGCCCACGACTACACTGAAAGCAGACCAAAACCCAAGGTCCTGCTTAAGACCGTCATTCTGTCTCTCGACTCTGGTATGTTTCGTCGATGAATGTTGCTTACTGTGTTTCTTGGACATTCTGTGTCACCGTCCTTTCCACATTAGTATGGCTATAGACTGGTTTTGTAATGATTGGTACAATAATTCCTAGCTTGGCAAGCAGTAATAGGGTAATTTTGTAATAGAACAGCAAGTATGGATTACTGGGGAGGAATAAGATGAAAAGACATTCGGATGGCTTCGTCTTGGGCTCGTTTTTCATATTGGTAGGGATGATTGGGCTGGCGATCAATTTCGGCTACTTGGAACTCAGCGTGGAGCTGGTGGCGCTCGCACCTTTTGCATTAGGCTTACTGATTCTATTTAGCGTTTTCCGTGGAAACAAGCCCGCCTTGCTGCCAGCCCTGATGTTCATTCTTATCAGTATACCGCTATATATGACTTTGGCTGGCTATGCTATGCACACGTGGTGGCCACTATGGATCCTCGCCCCGGGTCTGGCCTTTCTGTGCACCAGCCTGCTTGGTGGGTCACTGATTTACCTGGCCATCCCAGGTACAGTGATTTCAGCTACGGGGCTCTTCTTTCTGACTGATACTTGGCTCAATATCGAGTTTGAACTGATCGTTTCCGTAGCGTTGATAGTCCTCGGCGCATTGTTGCTTCTGCGCAGGCGAACCCCTTCCGCTTAACTGCATGACAGGAAAAAGCTGCTGCCCGCTAGCGGACAGCAGCTTCTGCTTATCAAGACTTGCTACTTAGTCACGAACCCGGTTGCGGTCGCGCGCAGCAGTATCCCGGAACAGGAACGTAATCGACCACAGCCCTGCTAAACCAACCAGGGAGTAGACGATACGGCTGAGCGTGGATGCCTGTCCGCCAAACAATGCGGCCACCAGGTCAAAGCCAAAGAATCCGATTAGTCCCCAGTTGAGAGCTCCTATAATGACCAGTGCCAAGGCTAAGGTATCCATAAGTTCATCTCCTTCCTTTTGAGCATATCTTTACCAGACGTGCAGCTAATTATTACGCCGTGGTAAATCTGCCCAAAAACTTATGCATCACTCTCAGGCCTCTTCGGCGGCCTCGGGCCATAGAACTGGTAATACTGGCACTCAATATCGCCGTTGTACAACTTGCGCTTGCGGTCAGCGCGACGCCCAAAATATCGCTCGAAGCCAGGGTGTGCAGTCAATACATAGAATGACCAGCTTTCAAGTGGCCTAAACACCTGACCCATTTCCCCATACAACTGCTCAACTGCTGCCCGCTCACCTAAGCGTTCGCCGTAGGGAGGATTGCAAACTATTACTCCGTAATACTTGCTGCTGCGCAGGTCAGACACTGACATCTGCTGAAAATGCAGCTTATGGGCTACGCCGGCAGCTTCTGCGTTCTGTCGGGCAGCTCGCAATATCTGCCCGTCAATATCTGTGCCCATGATGCTAAGGGCAGTGTCGTGCTTGATCAAATCCCTCGCTTCCTGGCGGGCCTTAGCCCACAACTCACGCGGTATTCTGGGCCAATGCTCAGCCGCAAACTCACGGTTTAGGCCAGGTGCGATATTCATGCCCAGCATGGCGGCTTCAATCGGCAGGGTTCCCGAACCGCAGAACGGATCGACGAAAGGCCTCTCAGGGCTCCAGAAACTCAGCTGCAGCAGGCCAGCCGCCAGCGTTTCCTTCAGTGGCGCCTCGCTGATCAGCTGACGATAGCCTCGTTTATGCAGGGCGGTCCCACTCGTATCAATTGTTAAGACAGCCTCATCCTTCAGCAGGCTTACTTCAATCGGAAATAGCGGTCCGTCTTCCGGGAACCATTCCTTGCGATACGTCCGCTTCAAACTCTCCACAATTGCTTTCTTGACGATTGCTTGGCAGTCAGGGACGCTAAACAATGTAGACTTGACCGACTTGCCCTGCACAGGGAAGTTGGCGTTAGCTGGCAGCCAGTCAGCCCAGGGAAGCCGCTTGGTGCGCTCAAACAATTCTTCGAAACTGGTAGCGGTGAAACGGCCAATGACCAGTTTTACCCGGTCAGCCACGCGCAGCCACAAGTTGCTGCGAACTACTGCTTCCTCATCGGCTCTAAACAATACCTGGTTGTTCTCGATATGTACATCCTCGTATCCGAGTTGTTTCAGTTCACGCGCTACTACCGATTCCATCGCGAAAGTGGCAGTCGCAATCAAGTTCAGCTTGGTCATATGTATCTCATCCTCCATCAGATACAGCACGTTGCTGCTTGTACTTGTCTAGTCTGTGCGTAATTATACCGCAAAAGTCAGTAATCGCTGATAATACAGCTCAAGACTTAGATTATCCGACTTGGACACATAAACAAAGGTACCCCTAAGGTGTAAAGCCTTAGGGGCGAGACTCTTGTGGACAACTAACGGCTGAATCGCAGCTTTAAGCAGGTCTCTCCGTCAATTACTCTGCCTGTGTGTTCAAACCCTAAGCTCAGGTAGAGCCTTTCCACCTCGTTACCAGGCTCATGGCTGATCCATACTTCCGGGCAGTCTGGCAGAGCATTAAACTCCGCAATCATCTTTTCCATGGCCGCACGACCATATCCCTTGCCCTGATGCTTAGCATCGACCATCAGGCGCACAATCCAGTACTCAGATGTTTCTTCCCAGGCGTGTGGCTCCAGGTTGCACATGCAAAACCCGACCATTGTATCGCCGGCATAGATAGCACGTGGCAGCCAGAATGGTTCATAGGCAGCCTGTGCCAGGGAATAGGCATTGCTAGCTACCATCGCGCGTTGGTCGTCTTTAACCCTCAGACTGACACACTCTTCCCAGTTATCTACCGTTATGGGTCTAAGCTCAACTTGCATATCGCACCTCCATCACATTCTCTTCCAGACTAGCATAAAGCGACTAGCGGGGTAGTGTCGTCTATTGCTCTCAGTTGAAGTTTACCAGGGACATATGCACTGAAGTTGACAATGCGCGTAGACTGATTATAATAAGTATAATAGCTATGACCGGGAGAGTAGGCGTATAAAGCGCTTCCAGAGAGTCGGGGGTAGGTGCAAGCCCGATAAGCAATTGTCCGCTGAAGATCACCCGTGAGCTGTGGCGTGGAAAAGATAGTACACGTCACCGGTGCAGCCGTTATCGCATGACAGGCAAGCTGTCACTGAGGCCCGAGGTTTTCCTTGGGCGAATCAGGGTGGTACCACGAGATTAACCCCTCGTCCCTATTTTGGGACGAGGGGTTGTTTATTTCCACTAGAAGAGAGGAGCTGTTAAGATGATCGATTACGGCAAGACGCTAAATCTCCCTAAGACCGATTTTCCGATGCGCGCTAACCTGCCGGTGCGTGAGGTGGAGATCCAAGCCAAATGGGATGAGATGGACCTTTATAACCTCGTGCAAGAGACCAGGACCGGTGCTCCCAAGTACATTCTGCACGATGGCCCGCCTTATGCAAATGGTGCTATTCACATTGGGCATGTGCTGAACAAGACTTTGAAAGACATCGTCGTCAAATTCAAGACGATGCAGGGCTACGATGCACCTTATGTTCCCGGCTGGGATACTCATGGTCTGCCTATTGAACACGCTGCCATCAAGCAGCTGAAGCTGAAGCGACATGAAGTCAGTCCGGTGGACTTGCGCAACAAGTGCGCCGAGTGGGCCCTGCAATGGGTTGACCATCAGCGCGAGGACTTCAAACGCCTAGGTGTGCGCGGTGACTGGGAGCATCCCTATATCACTCTTAAGCCAGAGTACGAAGCCAAGCAGCTGGAAGTATTCGCCGAAATGGTCAAGCAGGGCTTAATCTACAAGGGTCTTAAGCCAGTGCACTGGTGCCCAACCTGTGAAACTGCTTTGGCTGAAGCTGAGATCGAATACGCCGATAAGAAGTCTCACTCTATCTATGTGAAGTTCAGGCTGGCGGAGGATCCGAACAATGTCTTCCCGCAGCTCGATAAGCCGATTAGCTTCGTGATCTGGACCACTACGCCTTGGACCCTGCCTGCTAACGTGGCGATTACCTTAAACGCCGAGTTTGAATACTCGCTGGTGGATGTCGGCTCGGAAGTGCTGGTTATCGCCAAGGAACTGGTTAAGGATGTCTGCGAGGCTGCCGGCATTACGGATCTAGAGGTCGGGGCGACGTTTACTGGCCAGGAATTGGAAGGCATGCTTTGTCAGCATCCTTTCATCGAGGATCGCAAATCGCATGTCATCCTGGGTGAACATGTAACTCTGGACGCCGGTACCGGTTGCGTTCATACGGCACCTGGTCATGGCCATGAAGACTTTGCCGTTGGTATGAAGTACAATTTGCCGGTAATCAACCCGATTAATAACTCTGGAATTTTCACCAAGGATGCAGGCAAGTTTGCTGGCATGCATTATGAAAAGGCCAACAAGGCTATCCTCGAAGAACTGGTGGAAATCGGAGCATTGCTCGGCTCTGGGATGCTTACCCATCAGTTCCCGCACTGCTGGCGCTGCAAGCAGCCGGTCATGTTCCGTACCACTGAGCAGTGGTTTGCCTCGGTGGACAGCATCCGTGAGCAGGCGCTGGAGCAAATCAAACAGGTGAAATGGATCCCGAAGTGGGGCGAAGAACGCATTAACAACATGGTGCGTGACCGTGGCGACTGGTGCATTTCCCGTCAGCGCGCCTGGGGTGTCCCCATTCCGGTGTTCTACTGCAAGGACTGCAATAAAGAGCTGATTAACGCCGAGACCATTGAGATTGTTAAGGAACTCTTTGCTCGCGAAGGCTCCAATGCATGGTACGAGAAGAGCGCTGAAGAAATTCTGCCAGCTGGCCTTCGATGTGAGGCTTGTGGCCACGGCGAGTTCATCAAAGAAACCGACATCATGGACGTCTGGTTTGACTCTGGCTCGAGCCATGCAGCAGTGCTCGAGACAACCGAGGGCCTGGAATGGCCGGCTGACCTGTACCTGGAAGGCAGCGATCAGCACCGCGGCTGGTTCCAGTCATCGCTTTGGACCGGTGTAGCAGCACGCGGTCGCGCTCCCTATAAAGCGGTAGTTACCCACGGTTTCGTGCTCGACGGCGAGGGACGCAAAATGTCCAAGTCGCTCGGTAACGTGATTGTGCCTGCCGATGTCATCAAGGACTTCGGTGCAGATATTCTGAGACTCTGGGTTGCGTCAACCGACTTTAAGAACGATGTACGCATCTCCAAAGAGATTCTCAAACAGATGGCAGAGGTTTACCGTAAGATTCGAAACACTGCCCGCTACATGATCTCTAACCTCTATGACTTTGACCCGGCCAAGGATCAGGTAGCCTATAACGAGCTGCCGGAACTCGACCGTTGGGCTCTGCTCAAACTCACCCGACTGGTGCAAAGGGTGACAGAAGCCTATGAGGAGTTCGACCTGCACGTGCTGTACCATGCCGTGCACAACTTCTGTGCGGTGGATATGAGCGCGTTCTACCTGGATGTAATCAAAGACCGTGTCTATGCATCCGAGCCTGAGAGCAAGGCGCGCCGCGCCGCTCAGACAGTGATGTGGGAGACGCTTGACACTCTGGTTCGCTTGATTGCTCCGGTGCTTACCCATACGGCTGAAGAGATCTGGAGCTACATGCCGACAGAGAACCGTCTGGTGACCGTGCAGCTGGCTGAATGGCCAAAGGCCAAGCAGGAGTATCTGGATGCCAAGCTGGAAGCTCATTGGGATAAGATCCTGGAAGTGCGGTACGAAGTGGCCAAGGCTCTTGAGCAGGCGCGCCGTGAAAAGGTAATCGGCAGTTCGCTCGATGCTCATGTAGAGCTGTACCCATCAGCCGAGTGGCGTCAGTTCGTAGACTCCCTGGAAAGTGAATGGCCTACGTTGTTCATCGTATCGAGGGTGACCATTCATGCGGAAGGCACTGAGCGTGAGGGCGTCAGCTTCGTCTCCGAGGAGCTGCCAGGCTTCGCCGTTAAGGTTAGCCAGGCGCCTGGCCATAAGTGTGAGCGCTGCTGGAATTACAGCGAAGAGATCGGCCATGATACCGAACACGCGACCGTCTGCCCACGCTGCGCAGGCGTGCTGAAGTAGTAGGCGCGCGGCGCGGGCCGCGTTCCACCGGCCTCCGGCCCTTTGCCAGTAACAATCATCTCATTCGGCGGTAGGGGCGGAACATGTTCCGCCCGAAGGCTATCGCCACGGCTGGAACTATGGTATAGAAAACCCCGTCCGCGAGGACGGGGTTTTTGTCACCCGTAGGGGTTGGACGGTGGCCAACCCGGTCAATTGGTGCGTTTATGACGGACCCCACCAGTTTCAGCATCGGGGCACCCAGGCTTGCTCCGGCGCGACGAACACTGAAGGCATGAGCTCGTTCGCCTCCGAGAGCTGCAAAACTCGCAAGGAGTAAGGTGGTTCTTTAGCAGCAGTCCAATCTTTCTCACATTACCTCCTCCTTTTGCGCCTCAGCACCGTAGAAGAGGCGAATTGCATTCAGCCCTGGGCAGAGCGAAATGCCCCTACTTAATAGACTGAGTGACTATCGTTCCGCAGAAGTGGATACTCTGGGTCCGAGCGGGACCTGTTCGGACCTGCACTCCTGACCATGTCGCGAGGATCCAGAGAGTAGGGCCGAAGGCATATGACAGGGCCTCTGGCCCATCGCGCCGCGTTAGACAAGGGCTTTGAGGAGGCCTACGCTCTCCGGGATGAACGCGGTGGCGGGCAATTGAACTGCCTGCTTGACGGCAGCGAGTCCGCCCTTCTCCTCCCAGAGGCGGAAGAGGTGACAGCCTACGGTGTAGGCGAGCCGTTCGTTGGACATGGTCTGCAGTATATCATCCACGTCGTTTTCTTTAACCTGGCCAGCTTCCAACAGGTCGATGATCTGCAGCAACTGGCTGAGTTTCTTGTTTAGGGCTACAGGGTCGGCTAGTGGAGCGTAATCGCGCTCGTGAAGATAGCCTGCCTGCTGTCTGGCAGCGTAAGCTGCATAGACAGCGATGCCTTCGTTCTGGATCAGCGTGTAGATGAGCCGACGGAAGCCACCCCGCCTTGAGATCCAGTCGAGAAACATCGGACCGTGCAGACGCTCGTAGACCACGTGCGCTGCCTCATGGATCAGCATGAAACCTATCTCTCTGCTATCTTCCAAGTACTTGCGTGAGTTGAGGTTGATAGCTACATGTCCTTTCACCCCAATGCCCATGTCATAACCTACAATGCAGTGCATGCCGATGGTCTGGCAGTATACTGGCTCAAACAAGCAAGTCAGGCTACCGTTTACCAGACGCGCTAAGCGACTGCGGTTTCTTTCCACATACCCAATCAGGCGCTCTATGTCGCATTCGTTCTGTTCCAGATTGCGCATGCCGTAAAGGCTACAAGGCTGGCCCCTTACTGCCTTGACGAAGTCATCGGCTGTCAGTGGGGAGAAGCTCAATGTGCGGCTATGGTGGACAATCGCTTGATACCCGGGATGCCTGAGCAATGACTCCAGCTCTTGTTCGTCCTGAGTCTTACGCCAGTCCAGGAAGCGCCGAGCAGCATCTGTAGTGATATTCGGACCTAGTAAATCCATCTGGACCCCTCCAATTCCCACTTTAAGCCAGCCGATTTCTCTGCGATACAGCAGATCTCTTATTAGTACTGCTGTTTGCCATTGTGCAGGCAAACTCCTTCACTGCAGGTAATATGTAGAAGGAAGTCTTGATTTCTCTATGATGCTGGTATAAAATAACTCTCCCGCAGTCCTCACTCAAAGGAGGGAAAGCCATGCCACCAGAACATCCAGCCTATCAAGAAGAGCAGAGACATCTAGAACAGACGCTGCAGCGCATCGACGAAGAGCAGCGTTTTCTTATTGGCAGAAATCAAGATCTGGAGAAAGAAATAACTCGTACTGCCGGCGACCCATCGCTCTATAACGTATTTCACAGTTCAAAGGTGAACATTGCCTATAACGAAGAACAGCTGGAAAGCTTCGACCTGATGCGTGAACAGGCCTACTTTGCCCGCCTGGATTTTCGGGAAACATGTCTCGATGAGCAGGAGACCATCTATTTGGGTAAGGTCGGCTTTATTAGCCGGCAAAATGGTGACGTTGTAATCGTTGACTGGCGTGAGCCAGTGGCGACCCTTTACTATGGCGGGACAGAAGGACAGATGGAGTACGAAGCTCCCGGCGGTCTGATTGAGTGTGAGGTTAATCTCAAACGGCAGTTTGAGGTAGTCCGTTCCTTAATCAAACGCATTTTTGATACCCGGCTGACTGAAATGATCCAGCCTACCGGGGATGGCATTCGGCGTGACGATCTACTGCTAAGCCGTCTCGAGAAACAGGCAGACCGCCGCCTGCGAGACATTGTTTCCACCATTCAGAAAGAGCAGAACTCTATCATCCGTGCTGGCATAGACCGACCGATTATCGTTCAGGGGGTGGCCGGTAGTGGCAAAACCACTGTTGCCCTGCATCGCTTGGCTTATCTGCTTTACCGCTACCGCGAGGTTCTGACTCCCGAGAATGTGCTGATTATTGCACCCAACCGCATTTTCCTGACCTACATATCTGACGTTCTGCCCAGCCTGGGCGTAAAGGATGTAACACAGACCACTCTACAAGACCTATTCATGAATGTTGTCGGCAAGGGACTTAAGGTAGCTCCTGTACTGAGCAAATTCTCACTGTTCCTGGAACAGGACAGGAGCCCCTACAGTCAGGTGGCAGCGGACCTTGCCCGCCGGTCGTCTGCCGTTAAAGGCTCAGTTTGCTTTAAGGAACTGCTTAAGCAGATGGCACTAGCGGCAGTACGAGCAGCTTTGCCGGCCAAGCCACTGATAATCGAAGGTGTTACGATAATCGATCAGAAAGCCCTATGGGAGCGCTATAACCAGGAGAGCGGCAACATGCCTCCCACCGAACGCTTGGGGGCAGTGCAACGCTCGATAGCCAAGTTGGTGGAGAGGTACACGGAAGACAGGTTGAAGGCCTGCCAACAGAAATACGAGCAGGAGATGGAGCGGCTACGGAAAGCGCGTGGGCATGGCAGCAAGGAAATGCTGAAGTTCTACAAACAGCGTGAGGAAGAACTGGCAGCTATTCAGTCAGGCAGCAAGGCCGCGCTGGACAGTTATCTGGATAGCTTTGGCGAGTTGGATGCTGTGTCTATTTATCAGGCAGTAGTGGGGGATACAAAGCTGCTACAACAGCTCGGTGCCAAATGGTTTACATACGAGGATCTGGTCGGCTCCGCCATCGTTTCTAGGCAGCTATTCCAACAGGGGCTGATAGAACCGGAAGACCTGGCGCCTTTAGCCTTTCTGCGGTTCCAGCTGAGTGGCCTCTCCCGTAAGCTGCGCTTCCAACACGTGGTGATTGATGAG
>JAWLDB010000058.1:0-13205 GCA_041686915.1 Bacillota bacterium | reverse complement strand
TACGCCTCCTAAAGAGCCCGACCCGGTGGTAGAGGACGGAGCAACTACCCTGCCGATTGCTGGTGAGGTGGAGAAAGACGAAACAGGACAGACGGTCGTTGAGAGCTATACAGCCGATGATAAGACGGCGGAACAAGTGCAGAGGGCTAAAGAACTCGGCGCTGCTACAGTGCAGCTCGACCTCGGCCTGAACGCAGCTGCCACTACGCTGATCAAGGCGACCGTGCCGGCTAGCGTGCTGACTGCCGCTTCAGAGGGAACTCCGGCCACCGTAGTGATGCAGACCGCCGTTGGCGGCATCACCTTACCACCTGCGTTGGTGACGGCGCTGGCTGAACAGAACCAGCCGCTGACCTTCACGGCCCAGAGGCTGGCACCGGAGTCGGTGCAGGAGCAGTTGCCCGAAAACACAGAGGCAGTGGCTGATCCTTTGCAGATTGAGACTGCCCTGCGCGGGCACACCGTGGTCCACATGCCAGTCAATATCGTGCTGCCGACCGACGAGGAAGAGCGGAAAGCACTGCTTGAGAGCTTCTCCGTGTTTGCCCAGCACAGTGATGGCCCAGATGAAACCATCAGTGATCTGACCTTCGAGATTGATGAGACTGCGGTTCCTCCTGTGCTAACAGGTATCAGCTTCTCAGTTGAACATTTCAGCACCTTCACCATGGTAAGGTCGCTGCCGCAGCCGGTAATTCCGGTGCTGACGACTCGCGTGGACGTTGCCAGTTACCAGTTCAATGGCGAGACATATGTAATGGAGCCGTGCTATTACAAAGGCAACGACACCATGATGACGCTACGCATGCTGGAGCCGTTTGGTGTGGAGTTTGATTGGCACGATGCTACCAAGACCGTGACTATGATCTACCGAGGCAAGACCGTGAAGCTGCGCCTCGGGTCAAGTATCGCCGAAGTAAACGGGGTGCAAATCCCTATTGTCGCTGCTAGCGGCAAGCGGATTGCGGCTGAGGTCCACAACGGCCGAACCAGGGTACCGCTGCGCTTCGTCTCTGAACAGCTAGGCTTCCAGGTGCATTGGGAAGCTCACGTCATCACCATCAAACCGTAACCGATGAGTGCCGGCCGGCTGGGGCAGGCCGCTTGGCTTGCCCCAGCAGGTACGTCTGGCTGCAGACCATCATTGACTTGCCCACTTAGCAGGCTCAAAAGAGCGCTGTGCAGAGAGAAAGGGTGAACAAAACTAGATGAAGACAACCATGGCAACCAGGATACTAGCGTTACTGCTTGTGCTCTCTTTGGTTTTGCCAGGCCTGGCCGTGGCTGTTGAACCAACCGTCATCCCAGAGCCGGCTCTAGATGAGCAGTTGCAGGCGGCAGAAGTGACACCGGCGGTCAACGTTACGGGATTGACTAGTGTCACGCTACCAAATATCGACTTTGATTATCACTGGGTCTATTTCAGTGACCCGGTGAGTGGAGACCCGGTAACACCTTTCGGACAGTACCAAGTACAGTTGGTGGACGAGCAGAATGCAGTCGTGGCTACCAGTGTGAGCAGAGTGTTGTTCGGAGATGCGAGCAGTTTCTGGGTGGAGTTGCAGCTGGTCGAGGATCTTTCAACTCTACACGCCGGTGATTACACCCTGCAAGTGCTGCAGATGCAGGATGATATTCTTGTGCCCATGTCGGGCGTAAAGCTCGAAGGCAATGATCCGGTCTTTACGGTATTGCCGGCACCGCCGCCGCGAGCCTATGTTTCCGGCCCGGACGTCTGGCAGCTTGGGCAAAGCAAGAGCAAGAACTATAGCCTTTCGTTCGATTCTGCCCTCACCGGCTCGCTCTCCGCCATCCTGGTGGATGCAGCCGATAACGTCGTGGCTGCGGCTCCGGCGATTAACCTGCAGGATACCCAGTATCCTGACCGAGGTTTCTCCCTTTACGCACTGAGCGACCTGTCGCCCAGTGCATACGAGTTACAGCTTTGGCTGGATGGAACAGCGCTAGACATCTATCTGAATAGTCAGCATTCGGCTATGATCACGGTTAGCAACAGTATCAGGGTCGTCAATGCCTATGTGCAGCCGCTGGACTCGAACTGGCCGACAAGGGAAGACCGTGAACTGTTTGTCACTGTCAAGGCGGCTGGGGTGACCCAGGCGGCAGACTTGAGCTTGCAGTTGCTGGACGCCAGCGGAACGGTGGTAGCAGAAGGACAGACGAGCCGCTCGCAGGGTACCGATCTGGTTAAGGAGCAGGATTTCCTCTATCGTCTGCTGCTGGCATCCGACCAGGTGCTGGAGCCAGGGGCCTGGTATACAGTGCGTATCACTTCCAGGTTGGATGCTGGGTTTGCTTATCAGTTGAGTTATCAGGTGCCCAGTAATCCGACCGTGGAGCGGCTGCAGGTTGACTCGGCCAGCACCGGCCGCTTGACGCTCTGCTTGAGCAATATTGCTGCTGGCGAACTGACGCTGGAGCTGCGACAGCGAAACCAAACAACGTATGAGTACCAAGACTTCGCCCGTCTGGAAGACGTGGCCTACGATGGGCAAGGTAGTCTCACCGCACAGTTTGTGGATGAGTCTCAGCCCGCGCTACCACTCCTGCTGGGGCCCGGTTCATACCAGCTGCTGGTTCTGCAGAATGAACAGCAGCTCTACCAGTATGGCTTTACAGTACAATCGCAAGCCGACTTATACTCATATGAACCCTATACAGAAGCCACCCTGCTGAATGATATGCCGGGGCATTTGGGGACCGGTGGCGGTCAGCTTAACTTTACATTCGCATTGGCTAATGTCATGCCGGACGTGCCGATAGTTGAACTGGTGCAGATGGGTGAGCCAGGGGTATTCACTTCGATAGCCACCGCTACTGAGGTACAGTGGACTGGAGAACAAAGCAGTGACATTACCCGTTATCGCTTTGTGAATACTGCCATGGTTGACGCGGATGTGACTATACCTGCCCTAGATGAAATGGGCAGCTACTATTGGAAGGTTACTTGCACAGACCGACAGGGTGTACAGCGCACTTTGCTTTCGAGCGCGCTGCAGGTGCATGCAACTGCTTATGTAGGCATGGTTTCGATTGCACAGGGACTGCAGTCTTTTGAGCATAGCATGGGCGGCCCAAGCTTCAGTTACTATGTTGGCCTCGAGACAGATCGGTTGGATTTGGTGCTGGCAGATACCTGGGGTCTGCTGGACTTGCAGCAGCTGAGTGCCAGCTTGCTGGACGGCACCAACAATGTGGTAGGGACATTGTCTCCGGCTGGCTGGCAATCGGTTTTTGGGTCACTGGCAGGCAGTGTAGTTGTCATCAGTGACTTTACGGACAAAGAAGTGCGGCAACTCGTGATTACTTACGGTGGTCAGACGATTGCCCAAAGCAACATCGTGGGTCTGGCAGCTGCCGGAGCCGGGGAGCTCTCGGTTAACCAGTATAGTCAAAACAGCCCTATCTTTACCAGTGGGAATACGCTCGAGATTGAACTGCTGCGACCGGTTAATCTGTTGCCGGAGCAGCTCGTGGTCGGCCTATCCCCCATGGGTGGGGGAAGCGGCCTGGTTCATAATGACCAATCTATTCAGACTTCAGGAAGCAGCCTGGTTGTATCGCAAATCTACAACCAGACCTTGCAGGGATGGTATCTGCTGCACGTCGGCTACCAAGGGCAACCGCTGCAGCTTATCTCTGTGCAGGAAGATTGGGAGAACTACCCAAACAAACTGATTGTACAGGAGCCGATGGATCCTATCCCGGTTTACTTCACCTCAAGCGCCTATCTCTCTTCAGTAGAAGCGGCGGATAGCGGGTATCTGCTCTTCGGCCAGGGCTTCGCTACGGAGAGAAGCTACCAGGCGGCAATCTATGATGACAATGATCCGACCCTAGCCCTGACTCTGGTACCAACTACTGTCGTCAACCAAGAGACGCTGCTTATCAGCGATCAGGCGGTGCAGGACTTGCCGCGAGGTGACTATCGGGTCTATGTGCTGGAAGATGGCGCTATGGTGCCTACCACCCAGCTGCTGCACCTGATTCTCCGCGCCGGCTTAAAACTAATTGTACAGCCCGAGGTAAGCATCAACGCCGGGGCTGAGTTCACCTTTAACCCGGAAGTAACTCTGACAATCACCCCTGGCAGTTTCACCAAGGTGAAATGGGCCGAGTCGTTGGCAGAGCTGGCGTCAGCTGTTTACCAGGACGTCACGTTCAGCGCGACTTATACCTTCGCACCGGAGCTCGGTGACAAGACGCTCTATTTCCGTTTCGCTGATCAGGACGGGTTGGAAAGTAACCTGGTCACCAAGCAAATTCAGCTGGTGTCATCGACTCTGTCAGCGCCAACGGAGTTTGGTATCGATAGTGATACCTGGCGGGCGGGGCAGACGGTGACGGCCTGGCTGCGCACTGACTTGCCCGGGGTGCTGGCAGGCATTACGCTGCATAAGGCGGACGACACCACAGTCAACATCTCTCTGCCGAAAACGTTGCTCGAGTATGGAGTTGCTACATATTCCAGGCAACTAAATATCTCTCTGGATGAGAGCAATGTCACCGGGGTCTCCTTCCATCTGACAGATGGACGCACCGGAGCCAAATGGGATTCCGATCTGAAGCAGGTCGGCTTTAGCTATGCGAGTGAACTCAGGCAGGCTCGTTCCAGTTGGCAGCGCGTCTACTACAGTCAAGGGTTGATCACAGCCAGTTCGCCAGTTAGCTTTACACTTACTGGCACCAGCGGTTTGACTGCTACCGCCACCGTTACCTATTCGGACGGCACTGCAGAGCAGACTTGGGATGTCACTCTGGTTGAGACGGCCTCACGCACTTATAACGGGCACGGAACGGTCCCAGCTGATGCCTCGCGCATCCTGCGTGTCGATTACAAGATCGGTGGAACAGGTTTCCTTGATTCGGTAGCTTCCGAGACTATCGGCGCAGATGTCACCGGCACATTGCGCTTCACTGGGCTGCCGAATGGCAGCGGAGCATATGATCGCGCTGTGCTCTATCTGCATGGCAAGGAACCGCTTTGGTCCTCCCAGCAGCAGTCAGTCAACGGCTCGGCCGACATCGTCTTCTCAGGCCGCGAGCCGGGGACCTATAGCTACCAATTGGTTGGTCCCGAACGCTGCTACGTTGTGGGAGAGGTTACTATACAGCCAGGGAAAACGACGGATGTTTCTTTGGCTGGCGCCTATGCTCCAGCATCATTCACTCTGCAACCTGATCAGTCGGTTAATGGTGAGGTCTATTACCATGTGACCGGGGTGGATAATACTACCTGGGATACCTACGGCCAGTTGGGCCAGCCTCTCACCGGGTTGTTGATAGGTGACCAGGTTAGTTACAGTGTCCATCTGGATTATCAGGGATTGCTGAGCTACCTCAATCCACCAGCGGTGCCAGCAGATGCTCCAATTGCAGTTGATCAAACGGCGACTGTGAGCACGCTAAACTTGCAGACTATGCCTTATGTCACCGTTAGCGGACGGGTGCTGGATGCGGCCTATCAGCAGGCGGGCAAGACCCATCCGATAGCTGGCGTGAGTGTGCAAATCAACCAGTCTTTTAATAACAACGGTGTGACGCTGCGCAATAACCAGCGGGTGACAACAGATGCCAACGGCCAGTTCACCTTGCAGCTGTTCAAGGACCAAGGCGGCACTATCAGCTTCAGCAAGTCTAGCTACCGTATCTCCGATCTGGAGCTGCCGGCGAACGGTTATACTGCTGACTTCGCACTAGGCGATATACTGGCGGAATACGCCGACCGTGGCGCCATCCGGTGGAATACGCTGGTGGCCGCGCCGGTGCGCGAGGGGGAGACTCCCAAGTTTGACCCGGCAGTCGCCTATCTCAATATCCGGTCAATCTCAGTGGGCGATCAGCCATTGAGTGGTTACATGCGCCGTAGTGGCGAATATATGCTGAGCGAGCAAAGCTTGGCCGGGCTCAAGGCAGACGACGTGCTTACCTTGCAGTTCTGGTCCCCGTGGTATCCGCTGCAGTTGGTCAGTGACACTCTATCAGTCGCCTTCGACCCGAACCTCTGCGTGGATCTGGATGTAGAGCTGCAGCAGATGGGCTACGTGCAGGCAGCGTTGGAGAATCCACAGCAGACTGCAGTTACCGATCACATGCTGGTCTTCCATAAACACGACAATCCTGCCTACTCTTACCGGGCAACAAGCTGCAGTGCGGCAGGTGTGCTCTCCAGTCAGGGCAGCAAGTTATGGGCAGGAGAGTATACACTCGTCTTCCTGCGTGGTGACAATCTAACCAAGCTCGGACGAGTCAACACGCTGCAGTATTTGGATGATCTCGGACTGGTAGCAGGTGCCGACTACATCAGACGGGATGTTACATTGGGATATGGCAGCATCGTCGATTTAGGCATACTCCCGGCACCAACAACTATCACTGACGAGCATCTCGGGTTTTTGGCGACCGACGGCACCTCACTGGATATCCGCCAAGATGGTTTTACTGCGGCTAATAAGATGAAGCGGACGGTGACCGTGCGTTACCGTGTGCGCGATGATGTGCTGCAAGCTGATGGAAAGGCTAACTATCTCTCCATCCGCTATAATCAGGGTGAGAACGTCAAGCGGGAGGCATACTTGAACGGTGCTCTGCTTACTAGCAGTTATGTCTACCCGCAGTCGATCAGCGTTTCTGATATGTCGAGCAACGCCTATGGAGCTGACGGCCTCGCTGAGCGCCAAGGTGTGGTCAGTTTCCAGATGGAGACCAGCGAGAGCCAACTGTCGTTCTCTGCTTCGGTCAATGTTTGGGCTAACAACAGCTGGCGCCAGGAGACAATCGCTTCGCAGGTGCTCGATCTACCATTTGTCACTGTCTCTGAACCGGCGGAAGTCTATGCTTCCAGCAGTGGACGCATCTTCCTATCGGGAGTATCGTACAAGAACTCAGTCGTCACCATTATGGATAACGGGGTAGAGGCCGGAAGCGCCGAAAGTGATGCGCGCGGGCGCTGGCAGACCTCGATCAACTTGAGCGATCCGCTGCAGCCCGGAGTGCATCAGTTGCAGGCCCGGGTGGAGTTAGGCGACGGAACAATTACAGAGTCTCCAGTTGTGGATTGCCAAGTGTTACCGAGAGGAGCAGCTGTGGTCGATGACGTGAGAATCTGGCAGGACAACCACGGGATTACTCTGACTAACGTTTCTGTGGGCGAAAACGTCTACAGTGGTAGTCTGCCGTTCTACCCTCATCCCAACGTACCGGTGCGGGCCTGGTTTAAAATCCTCAACGCTGAGCCCGAAGAAGTGGATGTTGCTGCTCTGGTAGACACTAATCAAGGTAATTCCACCATGTACGAAGCTGAGTATGACCCGGTCGACGGCTACTGGAAGGTCGCTGCCTACGGCATCACCCGGCCAGGCGTCTTCTCAATCTACTTTGCTTTGAAAGTAGAAAACGACCCGGCAAAAGAAGCCGAGATTGTCTCCAAATTGACCGGCAGCACGCCCATCGACGTTTCGCAGTTGCCGGCCCAGCCGGAGGTCGATCCGGGTACATTGCCGCAGACGATACGTGAGATGACGATTGATACCACCAGCAACTATGTGGATGGCTCGAACAGTAATGACCACATTGAAGCTAGCTATAATCTGGGCGACGGCATGCGGTTGAGCTTCCAGGGGACCAGCACCAGCGTGCCCAACCAACAACCGGCCGGCTCCATTCGCATACAGACGGCACAGGGCTACTATTATACCACCCCACCGACCGTAAACGTGGGCAGTGACAGCATCACCGTTACCAAAACGGCCTGGTTCTCACCGGAGCTCTGGGCTGCCATCAACGGCGGCGCGGTGGGCGGAGCAGGGTTCTCGGCAGCTAGCGTCACTGCTCAGGACACTCAGGATAACCTGCAACGTCTGGATTACACCTCTACTGCCACCGGAATTGCTGGCGATCTCTACGAGCTGAAGAAGGGTGCCGATACGTTGGGCAAGTTGGGTAAAGGATTGACCGCACTAGGTGGCGTCAGCCTGGCTGGCAATGTGCTACTCGGAAGTATCGGTACAGACCCGGCTGAGTTAAGGGCAGCGGCTAGTGCCGTGAAGGACGCAACTGAGCGGGCCAGACTGATGAATGAGATTGACCAATACGCCGACGCCACGCGGAAGAGCCACTATATCAACAGTTTCATGGGCGGCGTTAGCTATGGTGCCTCCTTCTTTGGGCCTCTAGGCAAAGGGTTAAGCTATATAGTTACCACCGGCGGCCAGGTGTATAGCAACAGCATAGGCAGTGAGTATCAGATATGGGCAGATGCTATCATCAGCATGATCCGGACTGAGCTAGCCCGCCAGCAGCGGAAGACAGGCAAGAAGAAGGATGTGCTGAAACCGCGCTGGATTATGGACCCAAGCGGATATGTGTTTGAAGCAATAGAAGACAAGCGCATTGAAGGCGTACAGGCGATACTGCTGCTCGAAGACGGTGGAGCATACCGTGCTTGGACGAGTGGTGACGAGCTGGATGATATCTACGCCAGCCCTGCCCAGAACCCCTTGATCACTGATCCGGAGGGCAAGTACGCGTGGGATGTCAGCCCTGGCAGCTGGAAGGTTCGCTTCGAGGGTAGCGGCTATCAGACGTTAGAGACAAACGCTATGACTGTTCCGCCGGCTCATACAGAGGTGAATGTTGGCCTGCTTTCTACCGCTTCCCCGACCGTGAAATCAGTGTACGTGTACCCGGATGCCGTGGAAATTGAGTTCGATAGCTACATGCTACCGAGTTCACTGAACGACAACATCGCTCTTTGGGACGAGTCCGGGAACCCCATTGACGTGCAAGAAATCCAACTGGTAGACCCGGTAGCCAATACCGGTTACACGGGTGACGGTGCTTACTCCAGCCTGAAAATCGATTCTGCACAGTTTGTACAGTGGGTGAGGGTAGTTCCTAATGTGCCGACCGGCAGGCTGCCACAGTATGCAGCAGACGGAACGACTTTGGCCCGCTACCGGGTGCAGGTGGACCAGAGTGTAGCCAGCTATTCATCGGTGGCTCTGTCCGGCGCTTACGACCAGACCTTGACTATCGAAGTGCGCGATAACCAGTCGATTTCCGGCACCGTCAAATACGGGGTTGTGTCAGGGGCTCAACCGGAATTGGCCGGCGTGACAGTCAATCTGCTGTATAACGGCAATCAGCTGCAGACGACAACCACAGCGGCTGATGGCAGCTACAGCTTTACTGGTGTGGCTGTGGGTAGCTACAGCCTGCAGTTTAGCAAGGCAGCACATGTACAGCGGACATTGACAGTGGATGTGACAGCAGGGGGAGCTTTTGTGGTAAACACTCTGCTGGCACTGCGTGGAGACGCCAATCTGGATGGCTTCGTTAACGGAGCTGACATCGTGCCGGTTAACCGCCACGCGCTCGGCATTGAGCTAATCACCTCAGAGCTGGCACTGCTGGCGGCAGACGCCAACCAAGATGACCTGGTCAACGGAGCCGACATCGTACCGGTCAACCGGCACGCCCTCGGCATTGAGCTGATGCAGTAGCCACTAATCTTCCGACTCTGTCAAACTGAACTCAATAGGAACCCAGGGGACGGCTGAACGGTCGTCCCTTTTTGTTCAGGTCATGAGATGGTGGGGCGCGGAGTTGCCGCATCACTTATGGTTTTCACCCGAAACGGGTGAGGAGTCGTTGCTGTTTTCACAGGTTTCGGGTGACGACGAGACGGAGACAGAGCCATACGATGGGAGTAGATAAACCAGGATTGTCCAGAGAAGGAGGACGTCTATGTACTGTACTCAGTGTGGAGCAGCCATGCCAAAGGACTCGCGTTACTGCTCGTCCTGCGGCCAGCATCAGGTAGCACAGCCCGGACCGGTAGAAGAGGTGGTTACCAGCATAGATGCGCGCGGCGGCGTTGGGTTCTCGCGCAAGATCAATGATCCGGCATTCGCCCATTATGTACAGGACAGCAATCGCTGGGCCGCCATATTCTCTATCATTTTGGCGGTGGTGGCGGTGGTTGGTTTCACGGTGGCAGGGGAAATGGGTGGGGAAGTGGACAACCCGCAGGCGTTCCTCATTGGCCTAGGGATTGGCGGCATGTTCCTCGTCATAGCCATGTTCCAAATTGCCGGCAGGAAAAGAAGCAAGACCTGGGACGGTCAGGTTGTAGACAAGAAGGTTGAAGAGAAGAAGCGGAAAAAGAACTCGGGAAATGACGATTACTACTGGGAGGATTATTTGTTGTATACGGTTGCCATCCGCAGTGATAGCGGCAAACTGCATAGGCTCACGGCAGAGAATGACGATACAGTCTACAACTACTACAAGATAGGCGACAGAGTAAGGCACCACGCGGGCCTGAACTCATATGAGAAGTACGACAAGTCTCAGGACTCGATTGTCTTCTGTAACGCCTGTTCCAGCCTAAATGACATCAGCTCCGACTACTGCTTCCGGTGCAATTGCCCGCTGCTGAAATGACTAGCAGGCGGGTGCCCGAATAAACAAGATTGAGCTTGTTTGAGCCCGAGACAAGGCTAAACCCCGGTCAGCTGGTGCTAATAGCCCTCGGGCTCTGGCTGGTCTGTGTGGGCCATAAAGCTATTTGAGAGGATGGGATAGTCCCATCCGCTCATTCTATAGCTGCTTCTGCATCAGCCAAGCCTCTTCCCATTTGTGCTTAAGTAGAACACGGCCCATCTGTTTAACTCGATCGAAGCCCAGATGTTCAAAGACAGCCATGGGGCCGTTAGGGTAAGGCGTCTCCACACCGCTGACCACAGAAAGGCCATGGTAACCCTGCTGCATGGCGTGGCTGAACAGGTGCTCAAGCAAGCTGACCCGATAATCCTTATCCAGGCCCCACTCTATCGGGCTGTACAGGCAGGTGATGAAGCCATACTCTGGTCGTTTGACTCCTAAGGAGTAAGGTATCGCCGTCTCGGGAAGCACTTCCACGAAGCCGACCACCTGCTCGCCCTGCCAACCTATTAGGCCCGCGAAGCCGCTGTTTGCCATCGTGCGCAGCCATTCCGCTTTCTGCCGGCTTTGACTATCGCTGAGACTAGGCAGACAACTGCCGAAGGCACAGCCACAGTTGCCCGCGTGCAGTATCTCTACCCGTTCAACCTGCCCCAGTGGTTTTGCTTCATAGTGCTGCACACCAGGCAGAGGTCCCCGCCTCAAATAGCTTTCCACCATTTGTGCTGCGCTTCCATAGACTAGGGGAACATCCTCCATGAACACTGCCCCAGGATAGAACAAGTTGTAGTGCTCGGCCAGGTCAGGACGCTCACTGGCATCTATGTCGCGCAGGGGCACCTGCAGCATGTTTGCCGCTCTCTTGGCCTGTTCAGCGAGAAATGATCCCGGGCACTGCCGCCCGAAGTGCAGGTAAATCAGCTCCTTTGCCAACACAATCCCTCCTTGCGCTTGTGCTTAACCACGTGCGTGAAAGCCATTTCACTCTTTCGTATCAGCATGTCAATGACCTGCGGAACTGGCGAAAATTATCCGATTAAGTGCTATGTCTGTCAAGGTACTATTGCAGGCAGGAATGTCGCAGGAGCAATGCACATCACGACAGATCACTCATGCTAAAAAAATCTTACCTAACGTAATATATATATTGCATTGGGTATGGTATACCTGCTATAATCTAGTCGGAGGCGATGCTATGAAGAACATGCGACTCAAACTTGCCAGGATCGCCTGTGACTTGTCGCAGGAGCAATTAGCCGACAAGGTCGGCGTGACCAGGCAGACAATTGGGCTAATCGAAGCTGGCAATTATAACCCTTCACTAAACCTCTGTATTGCTATCTGCAAGACTGTTGGCAAGACACTGAATGACCTGTTTTGGGAGGAATGAAAATGGAAACCAAGGCGATTCTACGTAGGGAAAAGACTGAAATCGTGGCCAACCTGGTAGTAGCAGTGCTGCTGCTAGCCGTGGGGATATCGCTAGTGCTGTTCCGGGTAGATTTTAACAACAAGGCTGTTATCGCCTGTTCGTTTGTTCCGGCTGGTATGGCTCTGGCTGCCTGGTACAAGCTGCACGTAATTCGCAAATACCCTAAACAGATGAAGCCGCTCATCGTCTCAATGAACGACGAGCGACTGATTGCCGCACGCAATCACGCCGATGCCATTACTCATGGTATCATCCAGTGGCTGCTAAGGCTGTCCTTCTTCTGTTACACCCTGATTGTGCCCGACGACATTTTCGAGTCGGTAGGTTGGTGGATTATCTTCGGCCTATTCTTCGTCTCGGTATTTGCACCAGTCATTGCGTTGCGCTTCACCTCTGCGCAGGAGACGCAATTGGATGACTAGGCGTGGGCCTATCGAAAACACAGGAACCCCACAGTCTGCTCACTCGCGACTGTGGGGTTCAGCTTTGTCTGATGTGTCAACCGAAAATGCCCTAAGGTCTTGTCTTGGAGTAGGCCATTGTCTCAGCCAGAACTATATCCATCATCACCTGGGCAAACTCCTGCTCCTACAGCCGTGCGTTACCTGGCGCGTCTCAGCGCCAAACTCACGGCAATGGACATCGTCAGAGAAATAATCGCGATGATGATAGACGCCGTCAGAAAACTCCCAACCAGGAGGTTGAGGCCGTACCATTGCCCCATCACCAAGAGTGCAAAGGGCAGTGCCCAATCCACTTCAGCACCAGAGACATTGACATAGGCGGTCAGTATGGCCAGTAGCAGCGTTATAACCCAGAAGACGAGGAAAAGCCTCAGAGGGTTGCGATTTGCGCTCTTAGCACTGATCACTAAAACGATAATCCAGGCAGCTATGTAGACGGATGTAACAATCAGATTTGCTATGGTTGCCGGGCTTCCCATTGAGAACTCGCGAAAGTTCAAAAGCATGGCACCAATGACCGTCAAAATGGAGAGGATAATCGCTATTGCTGATTTACTCTGCATCTCTCAATCCCCTTTTTACTGTTATTGTATGGGCTCTTACACTATAACAGCTGCCTAGTTTACACACAGCATCAGACGTTTCCCAGACCTGGGAAGTTCCCGTAACCTAAGGGAAACTAGAACAGCTTACTCACAGCTGCTTCAATATCGGGTTCCACTATATGCAGGTCTTTGATTACCCCAGTACCGCTAAGAGCTTGGAGTATGTCATTAGGAGAAATCAGGTTGCGGTCAAAGGAAATGCTGACGCGTGTTGCAGTATCCTGCTTCAGTTTCGCC
>JAWLDB010000057.1:0-13518 GCA_041686915.1 Bacillota bacterium | reverse complement strand
GGTTTTCTACAATTATCGGCATATAATTGCGCAAAGAGCAAAATGCCAGGCAAATGAAAAAGCCACCCATTGATAGATCTCATTCTATCAATAGATGGCACTATATTTGGTGGAGGCGGGGGGATTCGAACCCACCGTCCGAAGGCATGCCAGCCCAGCCGATTGCGAGGCACATCGGCAAACAAGGCGCGGAACGAGAGCTGCTTCGCCAGAAGCGCGAAAGTCAGCACCGTTTCCCTGTAACCAGAGGCCGAGCGCAGTCCATGTTTTGAATTTCGCTTGGCAACGCTCCCAAGGACAGGATCGTTACCGTGCTAGCCCGTTAATTTCCCGATTGATACCAGGCGCTCTTAATCGGTAGTACTACTGTTCTTGACGCCCGTTACTGAACCTGAGTCAGACACAGTGTCAGACGGACGGCAGCCGCTAGGCTGCGCTATATTACCTAGGACACTGCGATGCCTGATACATTCGCCAGCCACTGTTCTTTGACTTTACTGATGAGCAATCTCAGCACTATGTTATCTTCAATTAACTGAATATGGGCTGGTATACCATATAGTTCGTGGCGATTGTTGTTTGACCTCACGACGTTCGACAGGCATCTGAGCCATTCCGGCTACTCGGAAAAGTGCACAATTACAGAGAGCAATCACCTTCAGTGTATACTCTGTGTTTTCTTGCTCAACATGTTTACACTTTATGCGCGTGAGGAAGCCCTGTAAGTCTCTTTAGGATCTCCTGATATGCTTCCCTAACCCCACCCAAGTCGCGCCGAAAGCGATCTTTATCTAGTTTTTCGAGAGTAGTTGCGTCCCACAACCGGCAGGTGTCCGGTGATATCTCATCGCCGAGAAGAATCTTACCGTTATGGCGGCCAAACTCTAGCTTGAAGTCTACCAAGAGCAAGTTGCGCTCTCTAAGGTACGGCTGCAAAAGATCGTTGATCTTGCGACTAATCTCGGCGATTTCTTCCATCTCTTTTGGAGTGGCCAAACCTAGCGCCTTGATGTGATAGTCATTCACCAAGGGGTCGCCCAGCTCATCATCCTTGTAGTAATACTCAAGCACTGGAAATGAGAGCATCGTCCCCTCAGGCAGACCCAAGCGCTTAGCCAGAGAACCGGCAACTATGTTGCGTACTACCACTTCAATTTTCAGTATGTCAAGCCGCTTGACTAGCATCTCTCGGTTGCTGATGAGCTCTATATAATGACTGGAAATACCATTTTGAGTCAAGAGTTCAAAGAAGTGGGAAGAAATGAGGTTATTATAGATACCCTTATCCTCAATTTCGCCCTTCTTTTGCGCGTTTGAGGCTGTAGCAGAGTCTTTGTAATAAACCCAATAGGTATCAGGATCTGACGTACGGTAGACTTTCTTAGCCTTACCTTCACATAGCTGTTCAAGCCGCTCCATGATCACGCCTCCTTCATTCAGTCCAAGACGAGCAAAAAATGGTGATAACATGCTTCAAAAAACAGTGGCTTATGTTCTCAGCACGAATGCTTCGTTGCCTCTCTCTTTCCATTGCCGGCCCAAAATGGCCACTCCATAGTACACTGCTACTCAATGAGTTTTCTTGCCAGCATCCTGTTCATGGCATGTTTGTGCGGAGTTCCTGAAGACATACAATCGAAGACCACCTCTTCGCATAAATCTATCTTCCAATCATGATAGAGTGTAAACAATTCACCCGATAGCCATTGATAAGTATGTTTTCCGGTGTAAGGTATTAAATCAATAAATGGTTTCCTAACAAAAGCTGACAAAATGTTGATTCCATTCTCTGTGGTGAACTCTTTATAGTTAGAAAAAATCTCATTCCTGAACTCAGGCGGTATATAATCAAGCACCCCATTAGAATAAACAATATCGAACTCGGTATTTAGCCTAAACTCCTTTACATCAGCCGTAAATACATTAATATAAACCCCACAACGCTCTGCCAATCTTTTAGTTTTTTCGACGCCTTTTTCTGCTAGGTCAAAGGCTGTTACATCATAACCATTCCGGGCAAAAAACACCGCATCCTTACCCTCACCACAGCCCACATCCAAAAGCCTCAAACGCTTTACTGGTGGCATGTATTGCAGCACCGTGTAGCACATCACTGAAGGCTGAAACCCCCAGTAGTATTCATCTCGGTCATATCTTTGGTCGTAATAGAGCTTGCTTTGAGCATCGCTGCCTTTAAGAAGATGATCCACGCTAACGTGAAAGCATTCAGAAATCAAGGGCAGCAGCTCAATGTCAGGATAAGTGGTGCCCGTCTCCCATTTACTGACTGCCTGAAAAGTAACATTGAGCTTTTCAGCAAGCTCTTCCTGATTCATGCCAAAGGCTTTCCTTAACTCAGAAATTCTTTTCCCTAATTCGTTCTTCAACTCAATCCCCCCCTCACAGCGCCAGTTTATCCCGAAAATACAGCTGTGTAAATAAACCATCGTTTGAAGAGAACTCAACCATCGGTTGAGTTCTTCCCATCCCCAGCCCCCTGATTTTATGGAGTATGTCATAAAAACTGTATTATCTAGCTTACCGGTTACGAAGCGATGATAATTCTGGATGTTTTCAGGTTTTGAACTTCCATACCGTCAACAACGGCGGCACCTTTGTTCTCGTCGCCGTGGACACCTAGGTGCATAGGCGAGCAGCAGACTTGTCTGCGACCAGCCCTTGCCTTAAGCTACCGCTACTGCTACCTTCGCGCTCAGGACTCTCACCTGGTAGATGACGCCTATGCCGGGCGCACAAGAACACGACCTGCTCCCTTGGGAGCAGGTCGTGTTTCGCTTTCGCTATATATTTGGTGGAGGCGGGGGGATTCGAACCCACCGTCCGAAGGCATGCCAGCCAGAGCTTCTCCGAGCGCAGTCCATGTTTTAAATTTCGCTTGCTAACGCTCCCAAGGACAGGATCGTTACCGCGCTAGCCCGTTAATTTCCCGATTGATACCAGGCGCTCTTAATCGGTAGTACTACTGTTCTTGACGCCCGTTACTGAACCCAGTAGACACAGTGTCAGACGGACGGCAGCCGCTAGGCTGCGATCGCTACGCGATTGTTAGCGTTTAATTAAGTGTTCCCTGTTTAACGGGTTCCAGGATCCCCGGCTCGCTACTCCAACCCACTCTACCCCCGTCGAAACCATGTCGCCCCCAGGTTAGCGTAGGTCATTGGGACATACTTGTCCCTCAGTCTTACGGTTAGAGGTGTGTCCATCCCGATGGGGACATACCTCGACCCTAAGTAGTTCTAACAGTTAGAGGTGTGTCCCCTAACCTAATTACCACTTCTCTCGCTCTCTCATCGCCCTGGCGATCTCCCGCTGTGCGGTGCGGTCTGCCTCAGCATCGCGCTTATCGTACAGCTTCTTACCTTTTGCCAAGCCGATTTCGGCTTTAATCTTTCCGTCCTTCAGATACAATCTGGTTGGCACCAGAGTGTATCCTTTAGCCTGTGTCAGTCCGAGCAGACGATGAATTTCACGCCTGTGCATCAGTAGAACACGTGGCCGCATCGGATCGTGATTAAAGCGATTGCCCTGTTCGTATGGGCTGATATGAACATTATAGAGCAACAACTGACCGTCTTCAACCCGGGCAAAACTGTCACGCATGTTAGCCTTTCCCGCGCGAATGGACTTTACTTCCGTTCCGCGCAGTGAAATGCCGGCTTCATAGGTGTCCTCAATGAAGTAATCGTGGCGTGCTTTGCGGTTCTCAGCCAGTGTCTTGCTGCCAGTTTCTTTCATAAGGCATCAAAACTTTCTTTAGAAAAATTTGACCCTACTTGCCTTCGAAGCAAGCGGGCCGATAGGTCACTAATAATTATAGCATAAACAGTAGTACTCGGTCAAAGCACCCAATCCATAACTAGTACTTCAGCCGTTGCGATTCGTCCCTGATTTCGCTAAGCAGAGTCTCAATCCGGTTAACCTTCCAGTACCACAGAACCAGGTGCCTAATCAGCAGAAAAAATCATGCCGAGTAGACCGGAGCAAGCCAATTAGAGTTAACAAATCTCCCAGAGTAAGATGCATCTGCGTCACCCATTCCCGAATTAAAAAGCACTCCCTGAAGAGAAAATACCACATTCAGGGAGTGCCTTAAATCTATTCGCCTTCGCCTTCCGCCCACTCGACAGCCAACTCAAAGTCAATTTTGCGCTCATCCAGATCGACTTTTGCCACCTTGACACGCACAGGGTCACCCAAACGGAAGCGGTGCTTGGTGCGCCTGCCAATCAAGCAGTATGAGTCGGCGTCGTATTGATAATAGTCATCCGCCAAGTTGCTGATGTGTATCAGGCCTTCGACGGTGTTGTCCAACTCAGCAAAGAGGCCAAAATTGGTTACGCCGCTGATGATGGCGTCGAACACCTCACCTTCTTTGCCTAGCATGTACTCAACCTTCTTCATATCGGTAACCATTCGCTCAGCTTCAGTTGCTACCTGCTCGCGATCGGAGGATTGCACTGCCGCCCTGTCTACGAACACTGCCAGGTTGGCTTTACGCTCATCCGAAATCTGTTTCTTGTGCAGGTACTCCTTAATGATGCGATGGATTACCAGGTCTGGGTAACGCCGAATTGGCGAGGTGAAATGGCTGTAGAACTTGGCAGCCAGTCCAAAGTGACCCAGGCAATCGGGGCTGTAGCGGGCCCGCATCATTGAGCGGAGCAGGACCCGATGGATCAGCCTTTCTTCCCGTTTGCCTTCCATCTGCTTCATCACTGCCTGGAAGCTCTTTGGGTGAACCTGGTCCTGCTTGGCCTTAATACGTGCGCCGAATGCCCCTAGAAAATGATTCAGATCCATAACCTTCTGAACCATCGGCTCTTCATGCACACGGTACAGGAAAGGCCATTCCATCCAGTGGAAGCGCTCAGCGACGGTCTCGTTGGCAAGCACCATGAACTCTTCAATGATGCTATCGGCCAAGGTCTTCTTGCGCGGAATGATGTCAACTACCCGTCCTTCTTCGTCGAGTTTGATCTTGGCTTCGTTGACATCGAAGTCAATTGCGCCTCTTTGCTCCCGCTTGTTGACTAGTATGTCGCGCAGCTCTTTCATGCGCTGGAAAAGCCCTAGTACATCAGCGTATCGTTCGACCAGCTCTCCGCCTTCGCCTTCCAGCAGGCGGTTTACCTCACCATAAGTCATGCGCTCCTTGCTATGAATCACGCTCTCGTGAACCTCGTTGTTAACCACGTCGCCAGCTGGCGTAACATCCATGAACACGGTGAGAGTCAGCCGATCGACCCGCGGGTTAAGGCTACAGATGCCGTTGGAAAGATCCTTCGGCAACATCGGGATAACCCTATCCAACAGGTATACACTAGTGCCGCGTTCAAAAGCCTCTTTATCTAAGGCACTGCCTTCCTTGACATAATGGCCTACGTCAGCAATATGTACTCCCAGGCGGTAGTTGCCGTTATCCAGCTTTTCAACGGAAATGGCATCGTCCAGGTCCTTCGCGTCCGGGCCGTCAATCGTCACTATCTGTATATCGCGCAGGTCTTTACGCCCCTTGATGTCTTCTTCGGTAACCTCAAGCTTCATCCGGGAGACCACTGCCTTGACGGTCTCCGGGAAATCTTGCGAGAGGCCGTACTGATGTACGACAGCCAAGACGTCCACACCGGGATCGCCAACTTTACCTAACACTTCTTCAACAACACCGGTGGCACTATGGCGTCCTTCCGGGTAATTGGTTATCTTGACGACAACCTTATCCCCCGTCTCTGCTCCCTTGGTCTGGCCACGAGCGATGACGATATCAGCGCCCAAGCGCCTGTCATCAGGAGTGCAGAAGCCAACATGCTCGCCGCCTTCGAACCGGCCGACTACCTTCTCGTTGACGCGTTCCAGAACACGTATTACTTCGCCTTCGTCCTTTTTGCCTTCTACCTTTGGCAAGAGCCGGACAATTACCTTATCTCCATGCAACGCCCCATTAAGATTAGACGCTGAGATAAAAACATCCTCAGTACGCCCGGGCACAATCAGAAAGGCAAAGCCTTTAGCGTTGCCCTGCAGTCTGCCAACGGCTAAGTTCATCTTCTCTGGTAGCCCATAGCGGTCATAACGCGTCTTGATGATTAAGCCCTCTTTCTCAAGCTCTGCAATCATTTCGCGCCAAGGCTGCTCTTCTTTTACGTCAGCCGCCAGAGCGGCTACCAGCTCTTCTTCAGTCATTGGCTTATAGACCTTTTCCTGCATCATTGCCAAGAGTCTGTCACGGTCTAACATCAGAGAACCTCCTCTGTACAATTCTATAACTTCACATTCGCTCCTATTGTTTGCTTGGATGTCAAAATCAATCCACTTACCGTTCTGTGGAGAAAACACAGGAAGAGCACCCATTACAGCTGCTCTTCTGACATTGCTTTAGGCTTGTTCAATTTGTGCGAGCAGTTCCGCAAAAACATCTGCTACAGACGTGATTTTATCGGCTCGCCATGCATTTGCCCCACAGAAAGCAAAGCCTTTTTGCAGATTACCCTGTTGCGCATTGATTAACGCGTCAGCGATACAGTATGGCGCTTCTTTGGGTGAGCATGGCTTTAGACAGTTATAGTAACACCGCAGAGGTGTGGTTTGACCTGATGCCACCTCGTTCAGGTACTGATTGCGAATGGCGCGCCCAGGCAAACCAACCGGACTTTTGATCAAAACAATATCGTCAGGGCAAGCCCGCAGATATTCTTGCTTGAACTCTTCTGATGCATCGCACTCAAAAGTCGGCACAAAGCGGGACGCTAACTGGGCAGCTGCGGCCCCAGCCTGTAGAACGCGGGCGATGTCCTTTCCATCCCATAAACCTCCACCGGCAATCACAGGTATGGGTCCAGAGGGGCCAGCGAACGGTTCAAGTGCAGCTACCACCTCTCCTGTCAGTTGCTCTAGACTAGGCGCGTTGGGATCCTGCAACTGCTCCATTGAAAAACCGAGGTGCCCGCCCGCCAAAGGACCTTCCAATACGACTGCGTCTGGCAGTCGGTCATACCTCTTCTGCCAACTGCGGCACATGAGCGTGGCTGCGCGGCCAGAGGAAATGATGGGGGCAAGCTTGACTTCTGAACCTGCCACTAGCTCTGGCAGATTGAGTGGCAACCCGGCACCAGAAAAGATGATGTCTGCGCCGCCCTCTACGGCAGCCTGCACCATGTCGGCATAGTTGTTGAGAGCGACCATGATGTTTACGCCTATGATGCCATCAGGGCTTTTTTCCCTGGCAAGGCGCAGCTGCTCAACCAGACCCGCAGCACTAGCTTCCCGTTTGTTGCCCGTATAATCAGACCGATAGAACCCGGTCTCGACCCCTGAGATAACTCCCACTCCACCACAATTGGCCACAGCAGCGGCCAACCCAGATAACGAGACTCCGACTCCCATTCCGCCTTGTACAATAGGCACTTTGGCCTCTAAATCACCGATCCGCAAAGTTGGTATCTTCATCAATGCTACCCCTTTACCAAGACTCGTGCACACTATGTGCACACACCTACTTCCTTCATTGTAGACTAGAACTCTGTTTGACGCAAATATTTTTACTGGACATGCAGCATCAGTATGAAGGTACTTGTCCCGCGAGGCGTCTTGCTAGCAAAGATACAAGCCTTAGCGAATCCAGCCCGTTCATACACCTTGATAGCGCGCTCGTTCCATGCGAGCACGCTCAACCTCAAGCGAGAGTACCCCAGGCGCTGAGTTGCATATCTCATCCCTGCCTGTAAAAACTGCAAGCCTAGCCCCTTACCGCTTAAGTCTGGGCGGATGCCTAAGCCGATGTCAACCGCATCGCTATCATAGACTCCGGCGGTAATGCCACCGGGTACGCGCGCCGGCTCACCAAAACAGAAATAACCAACAAGTTCGCCCACTTCGTCAAAAACCGCATGATAACCTCCTGCTAGCAGTTCACTCAATACCTGTTCATCACCCCGAAAGCTATATACCGTCCAGGGCTCGGGATAGCTCCAATCAGCAATCTGCTTGGCTGAGAAATTGTCCATGGGCTGTATGCTGTACACGCCAAACACCCCTAATCTAAAAGCGGCAGCTGTGCGGCTGCCGCCCTATAGTACTCTATAGGCCGAGCTCGGTACTAATACCTTGCATTGAGCGGAGTGCCAAGCTAACGAACTGTTCAAGCGTCAAACCCATGTCATGGCAGGTTTGTATCTGCTCACGATTGGCACCACGCGCAAAGCTCTTCTCGTTGAACCGGTTCATGATGAACGGAGTATCAATTACAGCCAACTTGCGGTCAGGGTGAATGAGGGCAGCGGCAACTACTAGGCCAGACAATGGATCGGCTGCGTACAGGGACTTGTCCAGCAGGCTCTTGAGCGGAAGCCCATGCATCTCGTTATGTGCTCGTACCGCGTAGACTAGCGCCGGGTCCAGGCCTTCCTGAGCCAGCATATCTGCGCCCAGTTGACTATGCTTAGCAGGTTCATCGGCGGTTTGGTCATAGTCTATATCGTGCAGTAATCCGGCGAGTCCCCACAGCTCAACATTCTCTCCAAAGCGGATAGCTAGCGCGCGCATGATGGCTTCGACAGCCAGCATGTGTTTTATCAGGTTCTTGTTTTTGACATGTTTCTTGACTAGTTGCAAGGCTTGATCGCGGGTCATCTGTCCAATCCTCTCCTTTGAATAAATGAATGCTATTTTGTTTAGTTTACCAAAATTCTGTGTTTTCGCAAATGGCCATATCTTTTTGGTAGCAAAAAGCAGGTACCTCGTGGGCACCTGCTTTTGTGACTACTACATTGTGAAGAGTGGGGCAAATACGAGTGCCACGATAGTCATCAACTTGATAAGGATGTTGATGGATGGGCCTGAGGTGTCCTTGAACGGATCGCCCACGGTATCGCCAACAACGGCTGCGGCATGAGTATCAGTACCCTTACCGCCCAGATTGCCTGCCTCGATGTACTTCTTAGCGTTATCCCAAGCGCCACCGGAGTTAGCCATCTGGATGGCGACCAGCACACCAGTGACGAGTGCGCCTGCCAGCAAACCGCCGAGGGCGGCCTTGCCGAGCAGGAAGCCGGTAGCGAGCGGTGCGATGACTGCCAGAAGACCTGGAACAATCATCTGCCTAAGAGCGGCATCAGTACTGATGGTTACGCAACGGGCGTAGTCAGGACGAGCCTTACCTTGCATCAGGCCAGGAATCTCACGGAATTGGCGGCGCACCTCTTCAATCATCTCAAACGCAGCCTTACCTACTGCCTCCATGGTCATAGCGGAGAACAGATACGGCAGCATGCCACCGACGAACAGGCCGATGATAACCTTGGCATCCAGGATGTTAATACCTTCTGTCCGCAGTCCGACAGCTGTCGCATAGGCGGAGAAGAGGGCTAGAGCCGTCAGAGCGGCAGAACCGATAGCGAAACCCTTACCGATAGCAGCTGTTGTGTTACCGACAGCATCAAGCTTATCGGTGACTTTGCGCACCTTCGGGTCAAGCTCGGCCATTTCAGCAATGCCGCCTGCGTTGTCCGCAATCGGACCGTAGGCGTCAACTGCCACAGTCATACCGGTGGTAGCCAGCATACCGACAGCTGCGATGGCAATGCCAAACAGGTCGGCGAAGTTGAACGCAACGTAGATTGCCAAAGCAATCACCAGGATGGGCAGTGCTGTACTGCGCATACCTACGGCCAAACCAGCGATGATGTTGGTAGCAGGCCCAGTCTGTGACGCCTGAGCGATACCAGCAACCGGAGGCTTGTCCGAGGAAGTATAGTACTCAGTAATCTGGCCAACAGCGATCCCCGCGACCAAACCAGCGACGATTGCATAGAACACACCGATTTCGATGTTCAGGTAACGAACCAGGAAGAAGGCCGCTGCTACCGTCAGAATGCCACTGACATAGGTACCGGTGCGCAGGGCTGCCTGCACATTGGCACCTTCCTTGGCGCTAACAAACCTGGTACCAATAATGGACGCAACTGTACCAGCTGAAGCTAGGAGAAGCGGCAGCAGGATACCGTTGATGTTACCGAAACGGAAAACACCGATGGACATGGCAGCGATGATAGCGCCGACATAGGATTCAAACAGGTCAGCGCCCATACCAGCGACGTCACCGACGTTGTCACCAACGTTGTCGGCGATAACTGCCGGGTTGCGGGGGTCATCCTCAGGAATGCCTGCCTCAACTTTACCCACCAGGTCGGCACCGACGTCAGCAGCCTTGGTATAGATACCGCCGCCAACGCGGGCGAACAGAGCGATGGAACTTGCTCCAAGCGCAAAACCGTTAACGATTTCCGGGTTACGGAATATCCAGTAGAGAATACCGACTCCCATAAGACCTAAACCTACTACGGACATACCCATAACGGCACCACCGTTGAATGCGACACCAAGTGCACGGTTCTGACCGTGCTGAGCTGCATTGGCAGTACGAACGTTAGCCTTGGTAGCAACGGACATACCGATGAAGCCTGCCAAAACACTAGCGATGGCTCCCGAAACAAAGGCGATAGCTGTCTCCAAATTGATGAAGAAAGCCAAGACCGCAAACAACACTGCAACAAAGATAACCAGAATAGAATACTCGCGCTTTAGGAATGCCATTGCACCTTCGTGAATCGCGTCAGCGATTTCCACCATGCGCTTGTTGCCTGCATCCTGGCGTCCGATCCAGCCTGCGAGAATAAGAGCGAAGACAAGTGCAATTGCACCCGCCGCAGGCGCCAACCAGATGAGGTTCTCCATTAGTTTTTGCCCCCCAACAATATTGTGTAGATTTACTGATTTGTGCTATTATTCTTGAATTCTGACCGTATCCATGACAAAGCATACCCTAGTCTTGCCAGGGTATGCCAAATATACAGTTCTCTATGCCAAGCGGCGTGTCAGGACGGTCAGGAGCAATGTAACCAACAGCCAGGCGATCGCCAAGTATGTTGTCCACTTGGAAAACAATTCGTCCATACCCTTCTTGCGGCCGAACAGCTGTGTTGCGCCACCGGCAATAGTACCGAGGCCTGCTGACTTGCCGGACTGCATAATTACCGTAAATGTAACTCCCAGTGCCAGTAAAGCATCAATAATAGTCAATGCTAGGATCAAAGTGCCACCTCCCTACCCCCAAAGCTCACTATATTTTAGCATAGGCGACAAGGCATGACAATAGAAAGACCTTGACACCGGCCGCCCCACTTTCAGCCATTTTCCTGCTGCAAATCAGCTACTTAAGGTTATAGAAACAACCCATGCCAGGATAGCTGGCTACCGCGCCAAGATACTCTTCGATGCGCAACAGCTGGTTATACTTAGCCACGCGCTCACTGCGTGACGGTGCACCCGTCTTAATCTGGCCCGCATTAACGGCTACAGCCAGGTCTGCAATCGTGGTATCCTCGGTTTCACCGGAACGATGCGAGATGACTGCAGTATAGCCTGCCCGTTTGGCCATCTCGATGGCATCGAGAGTCTCGGAAACTGTCCCGATCTGGTTGAGCTTAATCAGAATGGAATTGGCTACCCCAAGCTCAATGCCTCTAGCTAGGCGCTCAGTGTTGGTGACAAACAGGTCATCACCGACCAGCTGTACGCGGGAGCCGAGCCTCTCAGTAATCAGCTTCCAGCCGTCCCAGTCTTCCTCAGACATCCCGTCTTCTATTGAAACTATTGGGTACTTGTCCAAGAGGGCCGCGTAGTAGTCGACCATCTCCGGAGCAGTAAGCTGCCTGCCTTCGCCACTCAACACGTATTTCCCGTCTGAGTAGAGCTCGGTCGCTGCCACATCGAGCGCAAGGGCAATATCTTCACCTGGCTCGTATCCGGCGCGTTCAATAGCCTGCATAATCGCTTGTAGCGCCGCCTCGTTGGACTCGAGATTGGGGGCAAAACCACCTTCGTCGCCTACACCAGTGGCCAGACCTTGTGCCTTTAGAACGTTGCGCAGAGCATGAAACACTTCAGCGCCCATGCGCAGGGCATCGCGCCAACAAACAGCCCCTACCGGCATCACCATGAACTCTTGGATGTCTACGTTATTGTCGGCGTGCTGGCCTCCGTTTAGAATGTTCATCATCGGTACTGGCAACAGACGCGCGTTCACTCCGCCAAGATACTGGTATAAAGGGAGGCCTGTAGCTTCAGCAGCCGCCCTGGCAACCGCCATGGACACTCCCAAAATAGCGTTGGCTCCCAGACGCGACTTGTTAGGCGTGCCGTCCAGATTGATCAGCATCTCGTCTATAGCCGCTTGCGCAGCAGCGTCCATGCCCATCAGTTCTGGCGCGATCAGGCTATTGACGTTGTCAACCGCCCGTTCAACCCCTTTGCCTAGATAGCGCTGTTTATCTCCGTCCCGCAGCTCCACTGCCTCAAAGGCACCAGTCGATGCCCCGGAAGGAACAGCTGCTCTGCCTACGGCGCCACTTTCCAGTACAACCTCAACCTCCACGGTCGGATTCCCGCGGGAGTCCATAATCTCCCGGGCAAAGCACTCAACAATGGTCGTCATTATAGCTGACTCCTTTCGAACGTAAGAACCTAAGATTATTTGATCAATGATACGCCAGTCATCGCAGGAGGCTGCGTGATCCGCATCAACTGGAGAACCGTCGGCGCTAGATCGGCTAATTGTCCGCCGTCTCTGAGCTGTTCAACACCTTCAGCCATGACCACGCAAGGCACCGGGTTAGGGGTGTGAGCAGTATGGGGAGACCCGGTAGTTGGGTCTACCATCTGTTCTGCATTACCATGATCAGCGCTGAGGACTAACGCTGCTCCTATCGACCG
This sequence comes from Bacillota bacterium, assembly GCA_041686915.1. Taxonomy (GTDB): domain Bacteria; phylum Bacillota; class UBA994; order UBA5500; family UBA5500; genus JAWLDB01. The sequence continues at coordinate 732 of JAWLDB010000057.1, read as the reverse complement.
AACTCCATCCACCAACCGACCAACGCATGTGTCCACGGTCTCAACAGCACAGATTGCTGCCTGCATAACGCCAGTATGACCAACCATATCGAGGTTAGCGTAGTTCACTACAATCAGGTCATATTCAGACAGACGCTCCAGCAGCTTGTCCGTTATTTCCACGGCACTCATCTCAGGACATTGGTCATAAGTTGATACCTTCGGGGAAGGCACAAGCACCCGATCTTCGCCGACAAAAGCCTCTTCCCTGCCGCCATTAAAGAAGAACGTCACATGTGCGTATTTTTCTGTCTCGGCGATACGCAGCTGTTTACGACCTGTTAGGCTAATCACTTCACCCAAGGTCAGACTGAGATCCTGGGGAGGTACTGCATAGGGAATAGGTAGATCCTGCGCATATTGGGCCATGCCATATAGATTGGCAGAGGGCCTCCCAGCCCGCTCGAAGGCAAGAAACTCCTCGTCGTGAAACGCATGCAGCAACTCGCGCACCCGGTCGGCACGGAAGTTGAACACAAAAAGAACGTCTCGGTCCCTTACGATTCCATCCGGGTCAATTACCGTCGGTGAAACAAATTCATCCGAGACATCCTGGGAGTAACTCGCCTCTACAGCCTGCCGGGCAGTTGCAGCATGCTTCCCCTCACCGGATACCATGGCATGGTAAGCCGCAGAGACCCGCTCCCAACGATGGTCACGGTCCATCGCATAGAACCTGCCCATCACCGTAGC
>JAWLDB010000056.1:6201-13687 GCA_041686915.1 Bacillota bacterium | reverse complement strand
CCAGATTGGTGCTTACCGATCCAACATCAATTCCCAGCGCGACTCGCAACATTGTGTACCTCCTTTGCACGACGGCGTTCACGCAACATATCTACGAATGCTTCCACGCGGGTGACCAAACCCGCCTCGCCTGAATGCTCATCCAAGGTCATAGTCATCGCTGGTAGGTTATAGTCCCTGCTTACGGTAGGCAGGATACTCTCGGCTATAATCTCAGGCATGCAGGTAAGCGGTAGAACCTGTACTACCCCATCGAAGTTGTGCTTGGCATACTCCACAGTGAAGCCGATAGTTTCCAGTCCATGCCCGCCCACCCGGTGAGGCAGATATGGCTTAGCCAGGCGCTCGATGTGCCTAGCGTGCCTAATCATCCGCCAGTCAGGTATCAGGTGTTCGCGTACCCAGTTCGAACTGTACATATTGCGTTCTACCGACGCGCCCATTTCACCAAGTTTTTCAGCTATCTGCAGATTGACTGTTGACTCAATCAGCATATAGATCTCACCAACCAGTCCCACTTTCAACGGTTCTTCCGACTTCTCCAGCAGGAGGTCAGCCAGCTCTCGTGAGTATCTGTGCTTAAGTTCCCGCAGTCGTCGCCAATCCTTAGCCGCATCTACATCCTTTACGGCCTGTTCAAACAGCTGCGTACAGCTGCCTTTCACCCGTTCGCGGTAACGGTCTTTCAGCACCTTTGCTTCCAACTCGTCCAAAAAGATCACTTTGGCTAGGCAGAAGCGCGCCAGTGAGACCAAGCGGTTCCATGGAAACGCGATACCGACAGATTTCACAGCCCTGGATATCTCTGCGATGAAGTTATCCCTTTCCAGAACGACAACTTCTACAGGCAGCTTCAGGTCGTGCATGATTTCCCGTTGCACTTCCGCGTAATATCCTAATCGACAGGGGCCGATGCCACCCACCATGAAGATGATCTCTGCCCCGTCCTCTATCGCTTCCAGATAGTTCCCGAGATTGACCTTGAAGGGTAGGCAGATGAACTCGGGTGAATGCTTGGTCCCAAGCTCCAGTGTTCGTTTGGTAACTGTAGGAGGTACTACTACATCAAAGCCAATCTCACTCAACAGATGGCGTATGCCCACCCAGGAGACGCCCATATGGGGAAAGGTTACTTTCATCTAGATCACTCCTTGAAGGCAAGCATGTCCAAGAATGCCTCTAACCGCGTTTGCATTCCTGCCTCACCAGTGTGCTCATCCATGGTTAGAAGCATAAACGGTTTGCCTTTCTGCTTAGCAACGCGCTGAGACATATCTGCAACCAAAGACTCCAGACCGCAGCCAAAAGACGTTACTTGAATCAGCCCGGCTATATCTTTACGTTCTGAATAATGGATGGCAGCCCCAAGTACTCTGCGTCCCAGTGACCAAAACAATGGTTTTCGCAAAGACCGGTTGGCCTCGGCAATAGTTCTGTCCGGCAGCATCTCTGGTGTGAAGACGCGGTACCCCAGTGCCAGTAAGCGGTTGATCAGGTTTAAGTTGAGGTGGCTGTCATACAGGTTATACGAGTGCCCGATTACGGCTATAGAACGATTGAGTTCTGGAGCAGCGGAACAGGCGATATCCATAGCGGTTGCCAGCCGACCAGCATGCATGTTTCGCTGAAAGGCGACAAAATCTCGCGAAGCAGCCTTATATGCGTGATAAATACGAATCGGGTTGCTGGTGATGCCTGTAGCCGCTTCCTTCAGAGCTCGATACATACCCCGAGGCCCAAGACGCAGATTCACGAAAGGCGCTATTAGTGGCGGCGACTCTGGTACCGCATGGCGAACCATGTCAGCCAGCCCAATTAGCTTGGGACAACTACAAGTCCCTGGTTGCACACTAAAGACACGTGGCACAAAGATACGGTCGACCTTGTTCACCAGACTGAGAACATGGCCATGCAAAACTTTCACGGGATAACAGACCTCATCGCAGGTTGTCTTTACGCCCATTTTGGCGATGTTCGCGTTAGTGGGCTCCGAGACGATTACTTCGCAGCCCAGGTTACGAAAGAAGCCTTCCCATAAAGGAAAGTAATCGAAATATAGCAAACCTTTTGGTATGCCTATGCGCATGGGCTTCCCCCCTTCAGACGTACTACATTAGTTAATGCAAAAGGACAGAAAGTGGGTACTATCTGTTATCATCACAGTCTCTTGCTAAGTTGCCCTGCCGAGAGGAAAAATATGCAAAAAGCTACACGTGAATGGAATCAAAAAACTGGCGCCGTACAGGCGCCAGTTCTTACTTCCAGTATCTTAGCTTGGGTCAATCACGCCGCTCATGCGGATGACTTCAATACCCTGCTCCTCTAAAGCGCGAATGAAGATATTGATGCCTACCGAGTCGCTAGCCATGTGCCCAGCCACTACTACATTACCGATGTTCTGTTCACGTACTGCCTTAAGGACATCCTCAGGCATATGCATGGAGATCGTGGTTCCAATACCTGCATCGAAGTAGGCCTTGATAACATCAACCCCGCCATTTGTGCCGCCAGCCATGATAACCCAGGGTTTTCCGCAGTAGTCTTGTGCACTTCCCACTCGGACGACGGGACCGCTCAGGGTCTTCTGATACTCTGGCATCTCCATCAAAGCATCCAGAATGTCCTGTACCTTTGCCTTTGGGTTGTTGGCGATCTTCTCATCTATTTTGGCCTGTACAGCTTGCTCTGCCAGGATATCAGTGGGCGAATGGATGCCGATCAGCGGCATATTGAGCAGTCGGGCAGCTGACCAGGCTTGGTCATAGTTCCCTGCATGACCGGAACGCTCAACTTCGCCAATCTTCTTGGCTAGAGCTTTTTGCGCGCGGTTGATCGGGATACCTGCTGCTACCATGTGATCTATCTGTCGGGTCATCACCTTGGAAAACTCCGAACGTGCAGGGCCACCTACCGGATGATGCCCGATGACGAGATCGCAACCGAGCTGTTTTGCCAAGAGAATCTCAGCTGTGCCCATATCAACGCCGATAAAAACACGTTTGATGTTTTCGCCGGGCACAAGAATGGCTGAGTCGTGAGGAATTTCAGACATACCAGCCAGATCCAATGCTATCTGCATAATTTGTTCGGTATTCAACTAAATCGCCTCCTTTGTCACTTGTTGCTGATTTCGCGACAAAGCGGCAATTTCCTGCCTGTTCGGTCAGAAGCGTTTCCAAACACAATTATGCATGTAACCCTAAGCCTATAGTAAAATTGTGCAGCTTTGGTTTCATACAAAGCTTCTGTGATTTAATGCCACATATCCCATAGCATGCAGTATTTGATCCAGTGGGAGGATAGAAACGTAACATTCTAACGGATTTGAAAGGAGGTTGCCGTATTTGCAGCGCATCTGTCCCGTATGTAACGGACTATCTCAGTTGGATGCAGTCTGTCACCGTTGCCAGTCTGATATGGAAGACCGTGGCCAGCTGGAGAGCTACTACGGACCTTACGCACCATATGAAGAAGACGAACTGCTCTCGACCTCCACAATCACTCCCTATGAAACGTCCTGTCCACATGTGGCCTATTGCACAGAGTGTGGGGCCGTTGAACGCATACAAGTGCCAATAGTCACCTGGAGCGATATGGACCAGGGATAACTCAAGCGCATATGACATATGCCATCGTTAGCAGCAGTCCAGTAGCGGCGTGGAGTTTCAAGGTGCCGCTCTGGACGGGAACCAGGCGCTCAGGCATGATGAACAGGCGTCTCCCTTGCACGATCGAATGTAAAGACAGCAAGGCCAACGGCAATACCGCCACTACAAACCAGGGGTTCAGTTGGAGAAGTATCAGTAGCGTCGATAGCAATGCCATGACAATCAAGGTTTCATACATACCGAACAGCTTACCCTCGGTCCTGACTACCAGGGTGTCTTTCCCGGCCATGGCGTCCTCCGCCCGGTCGGGAAATTCGTTTATGTACAGCACTGCAGTGATTAACAGTCCAACCGGAAAAGCCACTATCGCAGGGGTCCAATCAACACTGCCAGTTTGTACGTAATAAGACCCAAGTACTGCAAGCGGTCCAAAAGTCACGCCGGTGACCACTTCGCCTAATCCATTATATGAGAAAGCAACCGGTGGCGCAGTATACCAGTGTCCGAACGCAAGTCCAAGCAGGCCGATAAAGAGTGCGACAGGCCCCTTCAGAAAAGAAATGTAAATGCCTATAACCAAGGCCGTCAGGTATAGCAAGCGGTAGAGGCGCTGCAGGTCAGCAGGTAACAATAAGCCAGCCTGCAACAATTGGCTGCCGCCACTGTACTGCCTGGGTGGGTGTACTGGGTCTGCACCTGACAGCCAATCATAATAGTCATTTGCTACGTTGGCTCCGGCGTGCAGAGCACAACAGCCAAGAGCCGAGATAATCAACATCCAGGGGTTTAACCGCCCCGTTTGCTGTAAAGCAACTGCGGACCCAAGCAAAACTGGGATGAAGCTTGCCAGCAAGAAGGGTGCCCTGATAGCCCTAAGGAAGAGTGTCCAGGTGAGTCTAAATCCATTTTTTCCTAGCATCTACTGCACCTCTAATTCATAATTATCAAAGATATGCCCCACCAAAGCTGACTACTATTATTCCCTACCGCAGCGTGTTAGCATGCACCCCGGGCAACAGGTCAAGCCCCTACAGCTCAACAGAGTCCTGATGGTCTGTCCTGCGACTTGCGTTTACTGCCCACGGGTTAAAGCAACTCAGTTATGCAAGATTCCACAAACAGGACTGTTGACTGCATCTTTACAATAGTGCTAGGATGTTAGCAATTGAATACGCTCTAAATCCCCATCTTCTTCATGGAGATGGTAGAGGTGCGGAAACATGAGTAGCTTCAAGGAGAACGGCATCAATGATCTGAAGCGAAAGGGACACCGCCGAAGCGTTTAGCCCGCCAATGGCTAACGTTGGGGTTAAGTTGAACAAGCTTAACACTGTCACTGGGTTTTCCCAGTGGAGCGCTACTATTTGAGGGGAGGAATTGCATGCTTAGTGCCAGATTAAGGGTAACTGTCTGACGCGCGCTGATGATTTCTCATCGGGCGCGTTTTTTTGTACTCACTAGCCAATAAATATTCATTTTGCTGAATACTTTCCCCTATTCACTATCACCAGGAGGTAATCCATAATGAACAACAACTCAGGTCTCAGGCGAGAATTAACGCTATTTGACGCAATCGCAGTTATCATAGGGATCATGATTGGATCAGGTATCTTCTTCATCCCAACATTCGTCTTTAACCGGGCTGGCTCTGTTGGGATGGCCTTGATGGTCTGGATTGCGGCAGGAGTCATCTCTACCCTGTCAGGGCTTTGCTATGCTGAACTCGGAGCAGCGATGCCTAAAGCAGGCGGACCGTATAACTACCTGCGTGAAGCATACGGGCCGGTGTGGGCGTTCCTGCGGGGATGGACGGGTTTTCTAATCGGTGGGCCGGGCTCTATTGCTGCTCTGGCGGTAGCTTTTGCTACATATACCAGTTACTTTATCCCGCTGCAGGGTGGTGCCCTCAAGCTTGTAGCTGTTCTGGCCATTGCGTTTCTGACCTTCGTTAATATCCTGGGTGTCCGTCAGGGCGCCATGGTTCAGAGAGTTTTCACGGTAGCGAAGGTTATCCCGATTATCGCCATCATCGTGTATGGCATCGTTACCGGGACCACAGGTGAACCAGGTTCGCTCCTGTCTTTTGCGGGCAGCGGTGGACTCGCAGCCTTTGGGCTTGCATTGATCGCAGCTCTCTGGGCGTATGAGGGTTGGGCCAATGTCACCAGTCTGGCTGAAGAGCTGAAGAACCCGCAACGCAACCTGCCACTGGCGATGATCCTGGGCGTTGGTGGTGTGACAGTTCTGTACCTGCTGTTCAACGTTGCACTCTTGAGAATAATGCCAGTGGCTGATATCATGACTACTAGCAAGCCAGCTGCAGAGGCTGCCACAGTTCTATTTGGTCATATAGGTGGAGTAATCATCACTGGAGGCGCTCTTATCTCAATCTTTGGGTCTACCAACGGGTGCATCCTGGCATTCCCCCGCAACTATCTTGCGATGTCTCGCGACGGGCTTTTCTTCAGCGCGCTGGCTGATGTTCATCCACGCTTTGGTACTCCAGTAAAGTCCCTAATAGTATCCGGCTTATTGTCCTGTGTACTGGTTGCCTCCGGCACTTTCTCCCAACTAACAACGCTGGTTGTCTTCTCCGGAATGATCTTCTCCACGATGGTTGTGGCTTCAGTGTTCATCCTGAGGCGCAAATATCCGGATATGCATCGGCCTTATAAGGTTATTGGGTACCCTGTTGTGCCGCTTGTTGTATTGGCACTCAATCTGTTTCTGTTGCTCAACTCGCTTATTGAAGATCCAAGCTCGTCCATACTTGGTCTGGTAGTGGCGCTGCTGGGTGTCCCCGTATACTATTGGTTTGACCGTAGACGTATGACCGCGGGTATTACTGCTGTCGCTAATGCGCCAGCAGATAACTAAAGGAGTGTGCTGAAGTTGATAGATCGGATTTTCTACAATGGAGACCTGATTACACTGCATGAACAGACCGAAAGCGCCCAGGCCATGGCTGTGACGGCTGGCAGGATTGTAGCCGTCGGAACGAATGAAGAAGTACTCGCGTTGCAAGAACCGGCGACACAGCTTATAGACCTGGCGGGCCAGACCGTAATACCTGGGCTGAATGACAGTCACATGCACCTCTCCAACCTGGGAGCAGCCCTCGAACGTGTCAATCTTGCCCCAGCCCGCTCGCGTGAAGACCTAACTGAGCTCGGCAGAGAGTTTGTGACAGCAAATCCTCACATTAACTGGCTACTCGGATGGGGATGGAACCATGATAAGTTCGAGGATCAGCAAATGCCCAACCGCGTAGACCTTGATGCCATTTCCACGGAGGTCCCCATCCTGCTACACCGTACCTGCGGACACATTGCAGTCGCCAACAGCAAAGCGCTGGAACTGGCAGGTATTGGATGCAACCCTGAGCAGCCTAAAGGTGGTCACATTGATGTTGATGAGGCTGGCAGTCCTACCGGCGTTCTGCGCGAAAACGCAACCAGGCTGGTATCACGCCTAATCCCAAAACTAACGGTAGCAGACTACCGGCGCATGTTATCCAGGGCAGCCAATCTGGCAGCATCTTATGGCTTGACCAGTGTACAGAGTGATGACCTGACAGAAGATGCAGATGCTAAACTGCAGGCTTATACTGAACTCCAACAGGCCGGGGAACTCCCAGTTCGCGTTAACCTACAGCTCAGGGTCTCAACCCAGGACGGCATAGACAACTTCATGGAACTGCGCAACCGTTATACTTTCCCAGACAATACGATAATTTTTGGGCCGATCAAGCTGATGACTGATGGATCGTTAGGCGGGCGCACTGCGGCCATGCACCAGCCTTATAGTGATGACCCAAGCACCTGCGGAGTAGCTATTCTCACTCAGGAAGAAGTCAATCACCTGCTGTGCTATGCCCA
>JAWLDB010000056.1:0-6191 GCA_041686915.1 Bacillota bacterium | reverse complement strand
AAGGCTTCCAGATGTCTGGTCACGCCATCGGGGACTTGGCGATGGACTTGCTGCTCAATGGCTTTGAGCTTGCACAAAAACAGCGCCCAAGGTCGGACGCGAGGCCCCGCATTATCCATGCCCAGATTACCAATGCATCGATCCTGCAGCGTTGTGTAGACCTTGGCGTAGTCTGTGACATTCAACCGACATTTGTCGGAACTGACCTGCATATCGTGGAACAGCGCCTAGGACGGGAGCGAGCCGCCAGCACCTACGCATGGAAGACGATGCTGGAACTGGGTATCCCAATCGCCGGTGGTTCCGATGCACCTGTGGAAAGCTGCAATCCCTTAATCGGACTCTACATGGCCATCACCAGGCAGGACCTTAAGGCTTATCCTGCAGGGGGGTGGCTACCGGAGCAAAAGCTGAGCAGCCTACAGTCTTTACAGCTATTCACTACCGGCTCAGCCTATGCGGAGTTCGCTGAAAAGGAAAAGGGAGCGCTGGCTCCAGGTATGCTGGCAGATTTCGTAGTCGTTGACCGAAACCTCCTGCAAATCGAACCCGAGCAAATACTCGAGACCAAGATTTTAGCTACTTATGTAGGCGGGCGGCTTGTCTATCAAGGTGAATAAGACTCAACTTCTTGGGGAGATGGTAAGAGCCATCTCCCCTTTTCATTTCGGCAGTATTATGGTCCCTCCGTGTCACACCGCTCATATACTGCATATAGCAGGCACTGCTAAGAACAGCTGCCGCTGTAAAAATGATGCCGGCACCGGCATCGGTGAGGTGATAAGATGCCAACCAAAGGAAGAAGGCGGCGCCCTGATGGAGGGACCACTCGCTCTGACCTCACTGCCAGTCAACTGGCTGAAATGGCCTACGATTTGGCCAAGGTTGAGACCAGACCGGGCGTCGCTGCTGACCTGCAGGAAGCCTATTTCCATCAGATAGAGGAAGAACTGGCTAAACGGCAGAAAGAGCTAAACAGGCTGAAGGAACTGCTCCAAAACGCTAGCCGAGAATCTGAACCAGGAGTAAGAGAGGCAGTTCACCTGGCAGAGGATGCTGTTGAGGCTCAGGAGCAGAAGCTGGCAGACTATCTAGACGACCGACCATGGCTGCTAGAAAATCTATATAATACCGACACAATGTCGGATGATGACGAGAAACCTCAATCGCACTTGCCGGAAAAGGATTGGCGCCAACGCTTGGTCGAGCTGATGCACAACAAAGAAGAAGAATGGCGCCAACATCTACAGAGGGAACAGGAGCAGCGGGTTAAAGTTTGGCGGGCAACGGAGCAAGCGCGCATGCAGGAGCAATATGAGCAACTGCAGCAGGCGATACTCGAACGTCAAGAACGTCTGGAGAGAGAGTGGCAGGAAAAGCTTCAAAGCGCTGAGCACTCAAAGCTACGCAGCTGGATGGACGATGAACGCCAGCAGCTGGAGCAACTCCTCTCCAAGCAGATGGCGAGGCTGGAGCAGGAGGCCCTGGAAAGGGAGAGGAACTGGTTCAAGCAGCTTGGCACAGAACTGGAGAAGAAGGAAAAAGAGCTTCACGAACAGCACAAACTGGAACTCCGCCTGTTGGAGATTGAGTGGCGTGAGCAGGAAGTCATCCAGCGCGAGCGTGTGCATCTACGGAAACTGGAGCAAGACATGTTGGATGAGCAGAGACACAAAATGGAGCTCCTAACCAAACAGCTACGGGCGGAATTAGTGGATAGCCAGAAAGAGCAGCTGACCGAATTCCTTAAACAGCAATCAGGAAGTTGGGAACAAACGCGTGGTGCCTGGCACGAGGAGATCAACAGGCAAAATGAGGTTGCGTTGAAGCAGCTATCCGAAGCACACGAACACCAGCTGGAAAACAGGCATCGTGAGCTGGTTGAGCATTTCGGACAAGCACTGCAGGATGCGCAGGAACACATCAGAAAGACCTCTTCAGCTGAGTACGAGGAGTGGTTCAAAGCTCAACAGCAAGCTCTGCGTCTAGCTACTGAAGAATGGGGCAAGCACCAGATGGACGTACTGGGATCCCTGAGCAAAGAATGGAAGCAATGCCTTGCACATGAGCAATCAGAACAGCGAGATAAATGGCTGGCTGCATTTGAAAGCTTCACTAGTGAGCTGAATGAAGCCCGTGAAACCACCGTGAAAGCTTCCCTCTCCGATGTAAAAGGCAGTGTCCAGCTACTACTAAGGAGCCTTAGAGCGGAATTTGCAGAGGATGAAGCCAAGCGCGGCGAGGTCTGGAGAGAAGACAGCACTAACGCCATTAACTGTTTACAGGGTGAATGGCAGGCTGCACGGGACGAAACCATGCACCAATGGCAAACATTGTTGGAGCAACAAACTGGCAGGCTGCAGGAGTTGGAACAGTTGATTGAGCAGATCTCTAGTCAGTTTGCGCTGTCTCAGGCAGAACGTGCAGAAAAGTGGTCAACCAGCTCAGACGCCGCGATTACAGCCCTGCACAAGCAGATAGACGAGTACTTGCGTGTCCGAACATCTGAGGCAGTTGAGTCCTTGACCGGACAGCTGCAGCAGCACTTCACCAGCCTAAGTGAGGAAATCCTACATAGGCAGCAGGATATGCTTAATGACATTCATAGCAAGCAGGCTGAGATAGGCGACTACGTTAACCACGGATTTGCTCAGGCAATTAACGTCTCTGAAGAGAAGATGGAGCAACTGCTCACCCAGTGGCAACATGCTATGGGTGCATGGAAGACGGAGACATATGATAGTAGTCAACAACTACTCGCAGAACTCAGCCAGACTTGGGGGAAGCAAATCCAGGCCTATCTGCAGCAAATGGGACAAGAATGGCAGCAAAAGCGGACAGCAGAAGAGGAAGAATGGCGTGCGCATTGCTCGGCCTTGGAGCAGGAACGTCAGCAACAACTTGATGCAGAGCAGGCTGCTATGCTTGAGGTTATACGCAAGGCCCTGCAGGCACGCGGTGAAGAGCTGAGTAATGAGTTGCAGGCAATGACCGGAGCTACAGAGGAACAACTCAAGCATTACTTAACCCAAACTGCGCAGCAGGTTGACGCAGAGCTGGCCAAGATGCAAACAGTCTTTTCAACTAATGAGGAAAAACGAGAACGTGTATGGCAGCTAAACAGTACCGCCGCGCTAGATGTGGTACAAAGGAAGATCGAGCAGCACTTGGCTGAGCATAGCCGCGCCAACGATGAAAGCATGGTTAAGTGGCGCAGAGAGCAAGCTGAAGAGTTTCAGAAGCTGGCCATACAGACAACAGACGAGCAAGCCAAGCAAAGGGCAGATATGGTCGAGCGCTTGGAGCGAGAGATGTCGAGTAGCCTACAGCAGATCCAGCTGGAAGCAGAACAGGCATGGTCCGGATTGTTTGCTGCGTGGGCCGACAAGCAGGTCGCCGGTATCGAACAGTTGGGCGAGCAACAACAGCAGACTTTGGCTAGCATAGTCCGACAGTGGAAAGAAGAGCAGAGTGAGATCCTGGCAGCAGCTATCAGCGAATGGCAGGTAGTCGCCGCCCATTCACTAAACACCGAAACCAAGTCCTGGAGAGTAGCGTTGATGGATGCTCAGTCAGAGTTTGAGCAGACCAAGCAAAAGCTACTTGCTGAACTGCAACACAACATAGAAGCAGAGGTCAATCGTTGGCTGGGCAATCAGGTCACACGGGTGGAACAAGTTCTTCATGAACTAGGGCAGATCCATAAGGATGAGTTGGTAAGACGAGAACGAGAGTGGCAGGAGCTGAGGAATAGGGAAGTTATTGACCTGCACAAACAAGGCAAGGAAGAAATCGCTACTCTGGCTACCCAGTGGAAAGAGATGCAACAGACTGCCCAACACGATTTTCAGCAGAGATGGTTGGATGAGTTGCGTTTGAAGTATGAACAGGTAGTTTCTGACTGGACAATGTCTCTTAAGGAAGACAGAGAACAACTTCGGCACAAACTGGATGGATGGCAGTCAGGAGTATGGCAGGAGTTGCAGCAGCATTTGCTGAGTGAGGTAGACTCCGTTGAATCTAAGCTGACTGATAAACAGCAGCAGCAACTGCATAGCTCGCAAGCAACCTTGGCAAAGGATTTGCAGGACAAGTGGCAACTCCTTGTTAAGCGATGGGATGAAAGCTATGCAGCCGAGAGGGAGCAATCGCTTGGGGAACTGCAGGTTTTACAGGATCAAATGCGTACCGCTTTCGAGACAGAGATTCTCAAGCAACTCGATGATCATGCCGCTAAGCTGACAGCAACCATGAGAGATGATCAGAATGCTCGCCTGAATGAGCTCAGCCAACTGCTGACAGAACAACAGGCGCAGTCGATCAAGCAAGTCGACGACTGGACAAGAGAGCAGCACGTAGCCTCGGTACAAGAGTTGACCGGGTTGTTGGCCAAACAGCAAAAGCAAGGATTTGCAGAAGTGTCTGAACTCCTCCACCAGCAAGTGAGCGATGATCTACATAGACTGGAGAAGGAGGTGGATGCGGTGCTACAGGAGCAACTTGAGCAGGCTATCAAAGAGCTTGCTGCCAACATCAATAACTCACTGGAAGAAATGCGGGCGGAGATGCTCGAGCGCTATGTGCAGGAACTAGCACAAAACGAGCAGATCCTGCACGCAGACTTCAAGCAGCAGATGGAACTGTCAGCCGAGAGCTTGCGCGAGGAATTCCGTCAAATCTGGCAAGACCAAGCTGGACACTACAGCAAACTACACGAGGGTGAGTTAGCAGAACAACACGGTCGCTCTCTTAGCCGCTTTGAACAGTCGTTAGCCCAAGAGTGCCAAAAGCTGCGTAACCAATATGAGGAATTAATCTCGGAACTGCGAGATGGAATCCGTCATAAACAAGAAGCTGAGTTGAAAGCTCTGCAGGAAGCAGCGTACAGGGAATACCGCACCAGATTGGACCAAATCGTGGGCGAGCTCACGTCCAATCATAAACAAGAGCTGTCCAAAATAGTGCAGGAGCGTGATGCAAAGCTAGTAGCTGAAATTAGAGAAAACCTTAAGACGGAGATCAAAAAACAGCTGGAACAAGAGCGCCAACAGAGACTGGCGAGAGCTGCGCAACCCGAGCCTAGCCGACGGAGCAAACGCAGCCGTCGCTAGGACATCACCCCTGATGGTTGACTGACCATCAGGGGTTTTTGCTTCCCTGACGGTGACGAATCCAGAAAACACTTGTTCGGCATTTTTGATATAATAGGTATGCAAAACCGCGTACAGGGAAAGGCGGAGAGTAGTTTGGACGTAGCAGCTATTAAAGAGTATCTCAACACTTTCAGGCAAATCCTGTCCTCATACTTCCCCAATTTTGAACAACGCCTGGAACAGGATCAGATGGTTAGCCTGATTCTGAACGGCTTATATAAAGGTGACCATGTGCTGGTTGAGGCCGGCACCGGGACGGGTAAATCGCTGGCCTACCTGCTGGCCTTCTTGTCTTTATTGGCTGCCTCGGATAGCGGATCCAAGGTGGTTATATCTACCCATACCATTAACCTACAGGAACAACTCCTGCACAAAGACATCCCCCTGCTGCAGAGCTTATTGGGTAACCAGTTTCCCTTCAAAGCGGCGCTGGCCAAAGGACGCAGCAACTATGTATGCAAACGGCGATTGCGAGAGTTGTTGATCAACGATACTGCTGGCTTCACATCCTTGGATGATGCCAGGGACTTCACTGAACTACGACCGTTGTTGGTGGATGACAGAGGTAGGTTCTTGCTGGGTGACAGGTCTGAACTGGCAATCAATGTCTCACCCACTTTGTGGGACGCCCTCAATGCTTCAAACGATACCTGTCTGGAAGTCCGTTGTCCCATGTTCAAGGAGTGCTTCTGGAGAGAAGCACGGGAGCAACTGAAGGAAGCGGATTTGATCGTCAGCAACCATGCCATGTTCTTCGCAGACCTTAGCGTTCGCGGTGCGTCGGACGGAGGTGAGGGCATTCTTCCCCCTTATGATTATGTCGTCTTTGACGAGGCACACCATCTTGAAGATGTAGCGTGCGGGGCCCTTTCCACAACCATAGACGCTTACAGGCTGCGCACAATTGGCGGGCGTTTTCGCTCCTTGCTCACCAAGGGCGAATTGAAAGAACATCTCGTGAATTCCCCACTGCTGCATGAGCAAATCGAGGTTACCATGCGCAGCTTCTTTAATCAGATCGACCGCTTCTTGCTACAG
>JAWLDB010000055.1:0-13802 GCA_041686915.1 Bacillota bacterium | reverse complement strand
GTACGTGACCTTCGCTAGCGATATCAATCATAATGGCTACGCCTACGACGTGCATGTGCATAACGTACTCTTCCGGGATGGCGGCCATTATTGCCTCCTTGAACTCGGTTTTTTGCCAGGGAGTATAGTTGATGGCTACTACCTCTTTTTGCGGGTACAGCTCACTTACTTTCTCCACATAGGCTCTGGCTAAGTCTTTGACGTTGGCGAACATCCTGTCAGGTGGGACAATGCCTTGGGGATGCAGGCTCTGCAGCAGGTCTGTTGCTACATTGTGCATGTAGAACTCGTTGTTTTCCTTAACCAGTATCAGGTAGTTGTCGAAGGTTTGACCTGCTACCGTTACTCTGGTGTACGCTTCTCCATACCGCCAGGCGATCGTCTCAGCAGAGGCCATAGGTGCCAACATGGTCAGCATGGCAAGAATGCTGAACACTGCCATCAGCTTTTGCATGGGTTTCAGCTCCTTTCTCTACATTGGGTCAAAATGTTAGACGAAAAGCCTGTGTAAAATGTTGCATGTGTTTCCACAATAATCTGAAGTGGAAACAGTATGACAACCCCAATCACATGCAGGTATGTAGCGAAGCGAGGTAGAAAATCGGAAAAGTACTGCTTATAAGTAACTGAGAACGAAAGCTGGTGTGCCAGATGAAAATGTCTGTCTGTACCGATGCCGTATATAGTCACATCAGGACTGTAGACAGCATTAGTAGACTGCGCGGTCTAGGGGTAAGGGATTTTGAGTTTTGGGCTTGGTGGAACAAAGACATCGACGCAATTAATGCCGCTAGGACCGAGTGGGGAATGCGAGTGGTAGCGCTTTGCACCCGCTTCATTAGTTTGGTCGACCCAGCGCAACGTATCCGCTATATTGCCGGCTTGCAGGAGACGATTGCAGTGGCGCAGCAGCTCGACTGCCCAGTCATCATCTCTCAGGTGGGCGACGAGCTACCACAAGTGCCGAGAGAACTGCAACACCAGAGCCTGGTGGAAGGTCTGCGCGCTTGCGTACCGCTACTCGAGGCAGCGGGCAAAACCCTGGTCTTTGAACCGCTGAACACCTTGGTGGATCACCAGGGTTATTATCTGTGGAGCAGTGAGGAAGCTTTTCAAATCGTCGACGAGGTGCAAAGTGATAATGTGAAGGTGCTCTATGACATCTACCATCAGCAGATCATGGAAGGTCACCTGATCAGCCGCATCACCCGGAATATAGATAAGATTGGCCACTTCCACGCCGCCGGCAACCCTGGCAGGCATGAACTGAGTCTTGGGGAGATCAACTATCAAGCGGTGCTGCAGGCAATCAAAGAGACGGGTTATAAAGGGTACGTAGGCTTAGAATATATGCCGATGCAGGAGCCGGAAGCAGAGCTGCGCCGCCTATTTTGCGAACGTTCAGCTGAGACATCACGATGATAAACAGATGCATTATGATCTTCCCTGACTTCAGCAACATGCACATCATTGATGAAATCAGACACAAGTATGACCCGCTCTGTGAACAGGTCAGGCCTCACATCACGCTCGTGTTCCCCTTCGCAAGCAACCTGGAGTATTGCCTACTGCACAAACACCTGCAAAGAGTGCTGGCTGGATTCAGAGCATTTCCACTAACCATGCGGGGTATTACCGCTGTGCAGAGCTTTGGAAACTATCTCTTTCTTAACCTGGAAGAGGGTAGGGAGATGGTCGTGGAACTACATAACAGGCTATATACGGGCATACTGGCGGAGCACAAACCAAAGTGGCTCGAGGCTGCAAACTACCGTCCGCACATGACCGTTGGGAGAATCGAGTTCTCAGAGCTCTATCAGGCTGCGAGCAGAGAGGTTCAGTCTATGCAGGATGTCTTTCAAACTACAATCAGCAAAGTGAGTGTCGAGATTATCGGCGAGAAAGAAGAGTCCATCATCGAGATGGAGATAGGACTCAAGTAAGTCAAGGGGACGGACTTTTGTCACACTCAGGCTAAGAGCAGGAAGGTAGGGATGAGCTGTATTTGGATAAGATGCGGGACATCGGTGCCATATCAGGCGAACGTTGGTTTCCTAGGGAGACGAGTTTTGAAGAGGACCTGCCGCGGTACTGGGGAGATTTCGCACCACGGCACAGTTCGCTGATCACTATAATGAGTTCAAGGTGGTGATAGTATGCTTCAGCAGCACATGATCGAGCGGGTACGGGAAATATGCCGGCAGGATGATCGTTTAGTGGCTGCGGTAATGTATGGGTCTATGGCTAAGGGGACAGGTGACAGGTTTTCGGATATCGAGTTCGTCCTGTTCTTCAAGGACGAGGAACTAACAAGCATTGAACCTCGGGTTTGGGTAGAACAGATTGCTCCAGTCGCGGTCTATTATCGGAATGAGTTCGGAATTGCCACCGCGGTGTTTGACAATCTCATTCGTGGTGAGTTTCATTTCGACCGAGCATCGGACATCAAGAGTGTAAGCACCTGGGGTGAAACTGACTGGTTCCCGAGCCTTAAGTCAGCGCTGGTGGCAGACAAGAGTGGTGAACTAACTCCACATCTGCAGCAATTGGTTCAGCCACCGCCTGACCTACGCTCGCCGGAGCGTATGCAGTTTATCATGAGCTCGTTCTTTAACTGGCTTGTATTTGGACTGTCCGTAATGCGGCGGGGTGAGTACGCTAGGGCGCTTGACCTGCTTTCCTGGGTGCACCGCAATCTGCTCTGGATGGTACGAGCCCTGGAAGGCAAGACAGTGAACTGGCCTACCCCATCCAAGTCCTTGGAAGACGATTTGTCACCAGGCACGTATGAGCGGTTTGTGGCGTGCACTGCCAGTTTGGAGGAACGCAGCTTATGTCGCGCATACTCCAACGCTTTGGATTGGGCAGTGGAGATGCTGACTCAACTCGCTCCAACTTACGAGATGGTTATTCCGACTGACTTGGTGAAGAGGATTAGGACCGAGCTACTGGCAGAATAAAGACTGGGGCTACTCCTGCGCGCATGGAGTAGCCCCTTTCAACTCATCACATCGGAGCGACCTAGCGTGCCCACCACTGGAGGTATTCCAGAAACTCTTGTTTGACTGCCGCCTGAATGCGGCTCTTGTTGACTATGAACATCTCCGGATCTGTCTTGTCACTCAACGCTTGCGGGCTGCGGAAGTACACAAAGTACTCATTGGGCCGCATAGTGCGCGTCTCTAGCGTCAGGTGGGAGAGGGGCTCTTCTGCTTTTTGCACTACCTGCCCGTTGACCAGCAATGTCCCAGCCTTAAGCTCTATTGTCTCCCCCGGGAGCGCCTTAATCTCAGCCAGGGCAGGCCTGCTCTTACGCTCAATGGTATAATAGCGCCCGTTCAGGTGCAATGTGTCAAACCTGAGGTATACGAGTTCACCAGTCTCGTAAACAGGTTTATGCCACTCCGCATCGACCGAGGCATGCTGGTTAACATCAATCTCGCTTACATCCTCCATCATCAGCGCGGCTGTTTCCCAAGGTACTTTCACAGTGTGTATGAGACCGCCAAGCATAGCTGAGATAAGGATGTCGCCAAGCACTGCCGCAATTAGGACGACTCCCAGTATCCTGGTCCAGCGCAGTCGGTAGACAATGCTTAAGGCAATTGCCTGGTAAATATACCCCGCTATTGTCATTGCACTGGAGAACACCAGCATGGTGATTACCCATCCGCTGCCGAAACTAAAGAGTCCGGGGTAATAAGAGCTGCGGAAGCCCGCTAACCTGAAAGCAGAGATGCCGTGCATCAGCAGGCTGGAAAGGATGGCAGGGATGGTTGTGAAACCAAAGAGGCTCAGAAACTCTATATAACTGCCATCCTTCCCGCCCATATTTACTGCAAACAGGTGCAGCAGGAAGCTCATGGCCACAAAGTACACGACGCTGACTATCGTCATCCTAAGCATGTTTACGGGCAGTTCGCGGCCTCCAGCAATGCGCATCAACCATGCCCCAGCAACTCCCGATAGCCCTCCGATTACCAGGCTGGCCGTCAGGAACCTGCCTTTGCCATGAGCAAACGCCTTGCCCGGGTTAATCAACGCCTGAAGGAGAAATGAACCGAACTCCATGTTAGCACCTCCTATCTAAACACAATTGAGCCGGCCTGCTGTATTAGCCAGTGGCTGAACCCAAAGGTGTTACCCAACTGTAGCAGTACCACCGAGATCAGCAATGAGCTGGCGGTGAGCACGGGCAAAGGGTATTGCACAAACGCCTGAAAGAATCGGTCTACCAGCTTGGCCGGCTTTGGTTGCACTCCTGGTGTCGCCTTATGATCTTGAAGGGCAGCCAGGACAGATGTGTTTAACTGCGATATATTGGCTGGCAGCTCCGGTTTGGATTCACGCAGAAGCTTCTCTAGATCCATAGAGCATTACCCTCCTTTACTCCAGTTGGCTCGAGGTTGCGTTGCAGGAGAGCCTTCGCCTTGTGTAGGCGAGACATGACTGTTCCTTTCGGGATACGGAGCGCGTCGGCAATCTCCTGATAAGAGCAGTCAGACCAATAGAAGAGTACAATCACCTGTCTGTAGTGCTCAGGCAACTCGGCAACCGCATCTCGCACTGTGCGACATTGTGCTGCCTGCAATGCGCTCAGTTCTGGCCCGGGACCAGTATCATGTAATCGCTCATCAAGCGGGGTATGCACCGCCTGGCGCTTACGTCTATGATCAATGGCTGTGCGAATCGCAATCTGCTTGAACCAGCCACCGAAACGTGCTTGGTCTTGCAGGTTTGATAGGCTGGTGATAGCTTTGATGCAAGCCTCCTGGTAGACATCATCAGCGTCAGCCTGCCGGGGGATTAGATGGCGTATCACCGTGTAAGCCATTCTACCGTAACGTTCCAGCAGCTCTGCTGCGGCTTGCTGGCTACCGGCCAGATACTGCTGAACCAGTGCATCCACTGATGCCGTTTGGTCCATCGCCAACTCCTCCTCTCCAAAAACGCTTCACCCTATATGTCGAGAACGCCAGTCATCGTATTCGCAAATCTCAAGAATATTTCCACCCATAACCAATAGATACCTGCAGCGCATGGGGATGCTTGACACTTAGTGGGTTGACCTGTTGGCATAACACCGCCTGCGACTGTCTCACACTAAAGGCACTGGGGGAATGCAGCTTGAGCAAGACTTTTTCTTCTAGCGGCGAAACGAAGGAGCAACGGGTACTGGGTGTCTTTGAGGCAATAGCGCAGGATTACGACTTCATGAACAGCGTCATGAGTCTAGGCAGGCACAAAGCCTGGCGACGGTTTGCTCTGAACAAACTCGGCGTAACTCCCGGTGCAACAGCTATCGATGTCTGTTGCGGCACCTGTGACCTAACCATTGGTTTGGCAGAACAGGTTGGTGTTCTAGGCAAGGTGGTTGGCCTTGATTTCAGTGCCCAGATGCTACAAGTAGGGGAAAGCAAGCTCCGGCAGAGACGGGCTAACAATGTTCTACTAGTTGAAGGTAGCGCGTTGGCACTGCCTTTCCCTGACAATTCCTTTGACTACGCTACTATGGCCTTTGCCCTGCGCAATGTGAACGATATTACCCGGGCAATGTGTGAGATGGGCAGGGTGGTCAAGCCTGGTGGTAGAGTGATGTCTCTCGACATATCTCACCCCAAGAACCCGCTGGTACGGCAGCTCTACTACTCTCATCTCAACTATGTGCTGCCAAGGGCAGCCGGTTGGTTGGTAAAACGTCATCGAGAGTATGCCTGGCTCCCCGAATCACTGCAAGGCTTTCCAGACAGCGACGCTTTGTCCCGCCTGTTCTCTGCATGTGGCCTGGTCAAGCTCGAGCACCACTTAATATGGGGAGGTATCGCTGCGTTGCATATTGGCAGCAAGCCCGACTAGAGCGAAAACAGAGATGAAACAGCCTGCTTTGGTTTTGGCAGGCTGTTTATCATCTAAAACTAAGAAACCCCGCCTCATGTTTGATTGATATCAGCTCCAGAGAACAGGCAGGGATTCATGCATGTCGCCAATAAGTATTATTTAAGCATTAGAGAAATAAATCGGTTTGGAAGGGTGACGAGTATGACTCTGCTGCCCAAACACTATGACGTCGCGGTCAAATTACTGCCGACCGACGCTGACCCGGATCACTGTTTAACTAACGGAGGTGGGATAGAAGCTTCGGTGCGAGTGCTACTCTGCAACTTGGGCGAGCAGCCTGCTGCTGAGTGCTCACTGTTGCTCTATCGTTTACTGCATGTTAGTTCTGTGGAGGTGGCTGACGCCCCAGTGAGGTTCAGTCAGCAGTTGATAGGTTTTGCTGAGGAACGCGAGTGGCAGGTCAATCAAGTGAAGATTAGGCTCCCAGTTCCGCTCCTGCCAGGCGAGGAGGTCTCAATCAAGCTAGCCTACAGCGGTCCGGTCTGTGGCTATCGGGAAGTGATGCGTTACGCGGCCGACCATGTCGCATCCAACTACACCTTGCTGCGGATGGATGTGCTCTGGTACCCCATCCCATCGGAAGCGAGGCTCGAAGATTTTTTCGCGTGCCTGCGAGCGTACTACTCTTACTCGCTGGCTGTCAACGCTCCAGCTGAGTTAACCGTCATTGCTGGTGGGGCGGCAAATGTCAGTGAAGCTGAGGACGGGCGGAGAGTAACCACGTTCAAGAGCCTGCAACCTTCGCGGCGTATGGATTTCGCAGCCGGCGAGTTCATAGTACTATCGGCCGGGGCAGGAGTTGAGGTCGTAGCCTTTCCTGAACACCGCATCGGCGCCCGCTTGCTGGCCTCGTGGCTAGACAGGCTGATTGCAGCAGCATCAGAATGGTTGGGTCCTTGGCCTGCGGCACGCATGACGATCATGGAGCTTCCGGAAGGATGGGGAGGCGAGGCAACCACCGGCCTTATCACCCTGGGCCCTTCCGCCTTCAGCGCCGAGGCTGCTCACGACCCCGAGCAACTGTGGAAGATGCTCTCCTGGGCAGGGCATGAACTGCTGCATACTTGGGGGCCACCGACAGGCGACCGCACCAGATTCATCGACGAGTCGCTGACTCATGGTATTGAAGCCTTGCTGCTGCGTGAGTTGTTTGGTGACAGTGCCTATAGATGGCGCCTGGAGTCTTATCGTCGCATCTTTTTGCGTGCCGGTGACACAGTAGCGATCACACCTATTGCCGATGTTGGCGACAAAACTGTCGACGCCAACTCACGGGGTAGGGGACCATGGGCTGTCTGTGTACTGGCAGAGCTGCTCGGCGGCAGCCGCCTGCCGAGGATGCTTGGACGTTTTTACGAAGCCCGTAAGGGGCTGCCCACCAGCCTGCAGGACTTCCTTGGCGAGTTGCGCTCAATTAGTTCATACGAACTGCAGCGCATGGGCATCTCTTCCGACGGCATCGAGTGCTACATTTTGGATTGGTTCACTGGCACGGCCTCGAGCTATTGGCTTACGGACATTGATGCGTGGCCAAATGAGCTCGCGGCAAGGTACAGGGTTGTGCCCTATGAACGAGAACAGGAAGGGTGATAATTGTGAGATTTGATTTCAGTGCAGCAGAGGCTTTCTTGGGTTATCTGGACGGAGAAGTGGCCTTGACCGATGTTTTGCGGCTTCCAGCCTACCAGGCCGTGTTTAGCCATGCCCGCAAGTTCTCGGAAGGTCTTAAGCAGGAAGATGTAGAACGGGCTGTTCTGGGGGAGGAGACCGGTTACTATGGCATGACCGATGTGCAGAGCAACAGGCAGAGCATGGCGGACCTGCTCTGGCTGATTAGAGATCGTCACGTATCTTGGCTAAGCGAAATCCATACAGCCATCAGGCGGATATTTCCTGAGGCTGACCTCTCCAAAATCACTATTTGCCCAATAGTTGGCTATGACGCCGGTATCGGTCATGATAGCCATGTTTGCATGAACGTGAACTGGGGGCCTTACCACGTGAAGCCGGACGAGTTTCTATACACCGCCATCCATGAGGTCTTTCACACCGTCTATGAGCAGATGCATGAGCTGCCTGACTTTCGGGAAATCAACACCCGCGAGGCGCGGCTTGATTTCTTCTACACGATGATGCAGAATGAGGGCGGCGCCGTCTATGCTCCTCTGAGTCTGCGGGAGCGAAATAGCGACATGGGCAGCAACCTGCATCGCATTTTTGAAGATTATCTCGTTTTGCAGGACAAAAACCGTATGCACACTCATGTCGATCGCTTTCTGGAAGTAGAGCATTACCTGCAGTGCGCGACTGATATGGCCCAGGATGAGTACGCCAGTTTGGTGTTTAGCCCCGAACGTTTAACCTACAGGGTGGGCTGTAAGCTACTGCAGCTGATAGAGACAGCATGCGGGCTGGCCGCAGTTCGCGATGCTCTGCAGATGCCGGGCCGGGAGTTCGTAGAGCGCTACAGACACCTGCTTGCGTAAGGTGGAACAAGGCCAGATGAGGAGAGGCGTGTCATGCATTATCTAGTTCAGATGGAAGTTCGATGGGAGAGAGTACCAGAAGGTCTGAGCCAGCGGTATCCGTTCTCGTTGCCGGCGGTCAGAGTGTTACAGTCGCCACTTAGGTTTCCAGCACCTGTGACTTTTCTAGTTGGTGAGAACGGGTCGGGTAAGTCAACCTTGTTGGAAGCAATGGCCGTAGCTTATGGCTTTAACCCTGAGGGTGGGTCAAAGAACTTCGCGTTTTCCACGCGTGATTCCCATTCGCCGCTGCACCGTCATATTCGCCTGACCAAGGGCATCCGGTCTCCTAAGACAGCTTACTTTCTGCGTGCAGAAAGCTTCTACAACGTAGCCAGCAATATCGATGAGATGGACAGTGAACCAGTTCCAGGGCCGCGGCGCGTGATTGACTCATACGGAGGCATTTCCCTGCATGCAATGTCGCACGGAGAGTCATTCCTAGCACTGATGCTCAACCGGTTTGGGCCAAACGGGCTCTACCTGTTGGATGAGCCAGAGGTCGCTCTCTCACCGGCTAATCAAATGACCATGCTTGCACGCATTCATCAGTTGGTGCGCCAAGGCAGTCAGTTTGTCATTTCTACCCACTCGCCAATGTTGTTGGCCTATCCAGAAGCCACTATCTATCAAATCAAGCAGGACAGCATCTGCCGGGTGGAATATACCGACACCGACCACTATCGGCTTACCAGTCATTTTCTAAACAACACAGATGGCATGTTGCGGGTGTTGCTTGAGGAGTAGCCACAACCTGTCTGAGAAGTGGTTTTTCCGTATTTGGGTAGGTCTATGTTACAATACTCAAAGAAGAACGAAACCCTAAACCTATGGGGGTGTCTGCAATGGATAGCGAGCACAAATTGAAGTATTACATATTACCCTATGGTTGTCCGAAGGAATAAGCTAGCATGATGAATAGTTATCGATAGATGAAGCGGTGAGTGACTCCACCCACAAAGTGGATGGCGCTCACCCTTTTTCCTTTTATGTCGATGCGGGTGATGACGCTGGCCATGAACTTGCGGAGCAGCTTCTTGCCCTCATCGCTGTCCTGGTCGTGGCCGCGGCGGATCAGTGAGACAAAGTCCGCGTCGCCAGTCAGCAGCTCCTTGGTCATCAGGAATACAGAAGCTCGCTTAATGAACTCGCTCTCTTTGCCAGGGCCGGGTGCCGCAAGGCGGAGACGCTTGATCTCATTGGTGACCTCGGTCAGACGCTCCTGGAGCTCAGTTCGCTTAACCAGATAATCCTTCTCGGACATATTGGAGTCATCGAACAGGTAGGCTCGATCTAGCCGCTCCAGCGCCCGCTCATACTTAGCCTGGTTCTGCTCGAGCAGCTGCGTGTTTATTGTCTTGCCGTCCTTAGTTTTAGGCTTGGCCATCAGCTCATTGGTGGCCCCGAAGAGGCCGGTGAATGTATCCGTCAGATCACCCTCAATGCCAGCTAACTCACCAGGCATATCACTCAGCAGGATCTCATCAACGTTCACAAACGATCTGGTCGACCGAACCTCAGCGGCTGCGCTCACTAGGTTCTTCAGGTACTGCAAAACAAACGGCCCAATCTTCACATCGGCAACGAACGAGGTGCAGAGCTTCTCGTCACCGCGGCTCATCATTGCGGCGGTGGAGCACCGGTAGGTAGACGGGCGGAAGCCGTCCTTGCGTGGGCGGTCCTGCATCGAGAGGAAGCTGCCACCACAATGGGCGCACTTGAGTAGTCCGGAAAACACGTGGGTGTGCTTTGCCTTCTCCCGGATGGAGCGCTGCCCCTTATAGTTGTCGTCCAGCATCTGCTGCACGCGTTCCCATTGCACCTCGCTCACGATTGGCGGGACAGCATTGTCTACCAGGATCCATTCATCCTCACTCTTGACCTTGCCTCGAGCTGCCTTGCGGTAGTTGTACCTGAGCGTACCTTTGTAGACCGGCGACCTCAACACATCCCTGACCCCTTTGGCCGTCCACTTACCCCCACGCTTCGTCTGTGCGTTGGTACGGTGCAGGTGGCGCAGGACATCCAGTGTAGAACCTGACTTCTCATACATGTCATAGATGATCTGAACCACTGCGGCTTCCGCATCATTTATGGCCAACGACTTTGACTGGTGGTCCCAGTCGTAGCCTATTGGGACCGGCGCGCCGTTCCAAAGTCCTTTCTCTGCTCGGTTAAGCATGATACTCATGACCCGCTCTCCGGTGAGCTTACGCTCGAGCTCAGCGAACACCAGGATGATCTTCAGCATAGCTTCGCCCATGGCACTGGATGTATCAAACTGCTCCATCTTGGAAACGAAGTTCACCCCGTGCTCCTTGAGCTCTTCCCACATGCCGGCGAAGTCTAGCAGGTTGCGACTGATGCGGTCCAGCTTCCATACGACTAGATGCGAGAACTCTCCCCTGCGGATCCTGGTCATCATCTCCTGGAACTTAGGCCGGTCAGTGTTCTTGGCTGAGTAACCGGCGTCTTCAAACACCACATAGTCCGATATGTTGAGAGCATAATCGCAGTAGTTGGTCAGGTCGTTGCGCTGGAAGGGGAGAGAATCACGGTCAATCTGGTGATGAGTAGAAACGCGGATGTAAATGGCTGCTTTCATGGCAGGCACTCCAATCATGTTAGGTTATACGTGCTTAGATACGACAAAAAGACCGGCTTAACCTCTC
Source organism: Bacillota bacterium (assembly GCA_041686915.1). Lineage (GTDB taxonomy): Bacteria > Bacillota > UBA994 > UBA5500 > UBA5500 > JAWLDB01. Next base: position 2,707 of record JAWLDB010000055.1, on the reverse strand, counting down.
GGCTAGCCGGTAGGACATGTTTGCACAAGTGAGCACTAAGCGTGGTGTCCCGCTAAGAAAACGCGACAAGCAACTTCAAAAGACCAAGAAACGCGCGCAAATGAGGGAGTAGTACAGGTGCCGTGCTGAGTGCCTCTACTACGAAGAACACGGCAACCAGTGCAATCAGCCACACAGCACAGATGATTATGCGCAGCCTAGCTGCCTCTGCCTGATTCTCCCTCAGAACCTTATCTTGACGGAACATTTCCGCCAAATCATTTTCGTCTAGCAACTCTCGATAGCCATCTTTCAGCGCGTCGTATCCCTTGCTTATCCTCTGCATTTTGTAATGCATCTCAGCCAGGCCGATAATCATGTACGCTAGCGACCCTGCAAGCACGAAATAGGACAGCCGGGTTATCTCCTTAGTAAAGATACCGGTGAGTGGTACGGGATTACTGGAGACCAGGTTTCCGAGAAAGGCTGTCACTAAGAAGGCGAAGAAGGCTGTCATGTTGGCCTTCAACTTGTCCGCCAAGCCGAGAGTGGCCTCTCCAAATCTGGCGACCAGGTCAATAATGAACTCGGCGAGCTTGTTCTTGAGCTCCAGGTATTTATAGACGTTGTCCTTCTGGTATAGGGCAAAGTTGGACTGAATTGAGGCATAAGTCTCATCAGTCGTCCTTATAAGGTCCACATACTTGCAGTGATGACTAATCACATTTCTGGCTATGATAGCTTTGTCCGCTGGATTACCATCTGTGTAGATCCAGTCGTATATTCTGAACAGTTCAGTATTAGCAGCCAATCCGGTGTCTGTTTGATAACAGAACGATGTATTCTTGTGGCCATCAATGCGCACAGTGAAGCCATTACCATCAAGTGCGGAGCTACTCCCGATGTAGACCATAGACAGCAAAGTCTCGAGCTGAGCGAACCTAGCTACAAGAGCGTCTCCGCGCTGACTCACCACCACATGAAAGTCGTCTGGAAGAAGGCCGTATTCGCCAGCATTGTGAAAACTAGCCACTTGCCGACAAAGCGCTAGACGACCTAGGCGGTCAAATGCCGTCTGGTCTATAGACTTGTCTTTCGTTCTAAACACGATTGTCTTAGTAGCGAGCAGTAAGTCATCATTAAGCAAGTCAAACACAAAAGCGTTCTCCTTGGCAATGAACATGTCGAAGGAATGCATTAGTTCGCGTAAGGATCTACTTAGTAGCCATTCTGAGAAGTGCTGGTAAGAGTAGATTGACATGCTGCCCTCGACTATTCTTTTGTCAACAGTAAGCTTTATTTCTACCGTATCATCAGGGTCCAGATCATCTCTAAACTCTTCCGTACCTGTAACGTCTTCTTGGGTACGAAAGTACAGGCTCTCGCCGATACCAGATACCAGCGACAGGCTTGCTTCATCCCGCGGATGGCATTGGCCAAGGATTGCCTTAACGGTCTCATCCGATGGGAGGGTATCTCCTCTACACTCTAGAGTTACCTCCAGCACTGTGCCTCTCTCCGATACTTTGAGAGAGTGTGGATCTTCTACGGCAGAGGTCATGAGTCTTATTGGATCCACCTACACTCCCCCCCATACACTTATTTTTTACGCATGTGGCCTCTTAAAGGCCGCGAACGTGGCCTCATTGTCTGTGCGTATCTTGATGAAACGCAAGCCGCCCCTCTCCTCAACAGCTTCTATGGTGTTCACAATATCGCCAGCATGTACATCATCAATTCTAAGCTCTACTCCGGAGTTTACCTGGTACTTCGTAATCTTTCTGGCGCCTATTGCTCCAGGGACTGCGCGGAACTGGCGGTCAAAACCCCTTTTCTCGGGGAGCTCATCGAGTTTTGATTTCAGGTTGGTTAGTTCGTCACCTGTTAGTTCAATGGGAATATACTGGTCGAGAACATCAGTGATCATCTGCGTGTAGTCCACAAGGCCTTCCGTTCTTAGGTAGCTGACTACAGTATTGCGGAGTACAACATAATCACTTGGAGCGGTTGGCTTGACTACTTTCGCCAAGGTATGATTGATATACTTGAAGGCAGCGTGAGTATTGGCTTCATCACTAACCATTTCGTCCAACTCCAGGAAACCATCACTCCAGTATACAGCACGTGAGTCCATATACACCCTTGCTGCTCCGACGCTGACCTCCTCATTGTTAACGATGCATTCTAAGACACATGACTTCCAGACGCTCTTCTTCTCGCTTGCGATGCCAGTTCGGGCGCGCAGGTCAACGTCGTCAAAGAAGGCGGTATGCTCGACCTTGGCAGCTACATAGACATACTCCTCTGAGTCCTCGTTGAACAACAAGGCCTGGACCAAACTACCCTTCTTGATGCGCTGATTAAGGCGGGTAATTCTCTCCTGCGTTCTTGCCTCTACGTCAAGTAACCTCTCGGCAATTTCCTTGAACATCTCTAGAGCAACATCAGGACATCTTCTGTCTTCTGCATCACTTGACGCGGATAAAACCGCTCTAACACAGTTGGCAACCTGCGTATTCTGAGACCTAGGCTTATACTTTTTGACAGACTCATTCCGGTTTACGAAAGTCATTAACTCACTTAAGTATTGATTAAACTCCTCAGGGAGTTGCGCCACAGCATTGGCCATGACGTTCTCATAGTCTATGATATGCATCGCCTTGTGTAAAATCAACAACTCTCCCACTCCTTCTACTTTCATGACAGCCCAACATCAGGGTATGTCTGC
>JAWLDB010000054.1:0-13968 GCA_041686915.1 Bacillota bacterium | reverse complement strand
GGCTGCGAGTTTCTTGATTTGGTCGTGACAATCAAACAGGTGAGCGACGTTCACACGGCCATCAAGCACATAAACTCTTATGGCAGTAAACACTCCGAAGCCATCATTAGTATGGACTTGGAGGCAGCAGCTTTGTTCCGGCAGGATGTTGATGCTGCATGTGTGTACCACAACGCTTCTACCCGCTTTACGGATGGCTCAGCCTTGGGGATGGGTGCAGAGATAGGCATTAGTACTCAGAAGCTGCATGTGCGCGGCCCGATGGGTCTAACGGCTTTGACTAGCAGCAAGTACCTGATTGCCGGAGATGGGCAGGTCAGGGTTTAAGAAAAACGTTCGACTCTGGTAAAGAAGGGGTTATTTACAATGTTACAGGATAAGCAGATATGCATAATCGGGGCAGGAGCAATGGCCATGGCGATGATCAAAGGAATGATAGCTAGTGGCATGTGTGCGGCGAGTATTTCCGTCATTGGCAAGCGCGATGACGATTCAACCCGTAACCTCGAGCAAAGGTACGGAGTTGTCGCGGAGCGCCACCTTGCGTTAAAGCGCTTGCCTGATGCAGACTTAGTCATCCTGGCGGTTAAGCCCAAAGATATGCAAATGGCACTCGCTGAATACCGCAACTTGCTGCCTGCGAAAGGTCTATTTATTTCCATCCTGGCCGGGATTGCGCTCAGACAGCTAAGGCCAGCAGTTCCTCCAGGGATGACAGTCATGCGCGCTATGCCAAACACTTCTGTCAGCATTGGTATGGGCGTGACAGCGATTACAGCAAAACCCGGTGTCACCGAAACCGAGTGGGCTACAGCCGCATCAATCTTCAAAACAGTTGGCATGGTGGAGCGTGTTTCCGAGGCTGATATGGACGCTGTGACGGCCGTTTCCGGCAGTGGCCCGGCTTATGCTTATCTGTTTGCTGAAGCCATGGAGCAAGGCGCTATCGCCGCCGGTTTGTCACCTTGCATGGCTCGCAGGCTTACACAGCAGACGATTCTGGGAGCCGCACAGATGCTACAAGCAAGTGCTACCGCGCCTGCGGAACTGCGCAGACAGGTAACCAGCCCTAAGGGTACCACTCAGGCCGCGCTGGACGTGTTGCAGGGGGGCAAGTTCAAAGAGCTGATGGAACAGGCCATTCTGGCTGCTACCCGTCGTTCCCGCGAGTTAAGCGTCTCCACTAGGGAGTCAGCCGCCACCAACTAAACAGTTGTTGAATCAGCAAGCCGCCTCATTCGAGGCGGCTTGTTCTACGCATCGGCAATCGGTTTAGAAGTCCTGGGGTTCAACCAGCAGTGTGCGCTGGTCCGTATAAATCACAAAGCCAGGAGGCGAACCTCCAGGTTTTTTGACGTACCTGCGGCGTGTATAGTCGACTGGGACCTTGCTGGATTGACGGGCTTTAGAGTACCAGGCAGCCAGTTGTGCTGCCATCAATAGTGTGCCGTCAGGCGGTTCTCCAGGGCAACCCTTGATAATGACGTGGGATCCTGGAATGTCTTTGGTATGCAACCACCAGTCATCGGCCTGAGCGCCACGGGTCAAGCGCTCGTTTTGCAGATTGTTGCGCCCTACCAGTATCTCATATCCATCTTCACTGACGTACCGAACTGGCTCGCTGGCTATCGCGGCCGGTTTTGGCTTACGTTTGCTATACTCCTGCTGCAACAGACCCGCATCCAGCATTTCCTGTCTTACTTCATCCAGGATTTCCTGGCTATCAGCCCGCTCCAGGCTGTCAAGCAAGGTTTCCAGATAGGCTACCTTTGCTTTCACCTTCTCTATGCTTACGGAGATGATCTCAAGGCCCTTGCGGGCTTTTTCATAACGCCTGAAATACCGCTTGGCATTTTGAGCAGGTGTGAGTTGCGGGTCGAGTTCGATGCGGACTTCCCGTAAATCAGGGTCATAGTAATCTACTACGACACCATGGTCGGCTTTCGGTTTGATCAGATGTAGATTTGCCAGGATCAGTTCTCCTAACTGACGCAGCCCCAAGTTTTCGGTCATTGACTGCTGGTCAGCCGTTTGGCTGGCCAGCTTGCGGCTCTCCTTCTCAAGGGCCTGCCTGACTACCTGAACGAGCTTCAAGCGAGCCTTTTCAAACGCCCGGGAGTTAAGCTCACGGGCAAAGAGTTGGTCTACCATCTCGTTGATGGATCCGGACCAAGGGGTTGCCTGCAGGTGATTGAGTTGTACCACAGCGTATTTGGTACCAGACGTTGATGGCGTGTACTCGTTGCGATGCACCATAGACTGCAGGTTGCTTATCTGGTCAAAGACCAGCTCCCAGTCTGAAGGGCTGATATCCTGTACCCGCTCGCCTGCTGCAAGCCCCGCCCTATATAGCAGCTCATTTGCTAGCAAAGGAGAGATACCTGTGAGGCTTGAGACCAGGGCCTTAGCCAGCTTCTGGCCTATATCGCGCTGCAGAGCCTGTTCCAGGCTTTCTGCACTTGTGACATCCAGTGTATCCACCCTTTCCTGATGGCTGGGATACTCGTACGATATACCTGGCAGCATGATACGCACCGTGCTAACAGCTGGTGGGATACGGTGGATTACGTCCATGATCTTACCTCCAGGGCTGACCAAAGCGATGTTGCTGTGGCGACCCATTACTTCAGTCACCAACTGATATGTGACAATGTTCCCCAGTTCATCGTGTCCCTGTAAATGCAGGGTAATGATTCGCTCCAGTCCTTGCTGTGTAACATCAAGTAACCTGGCCCCTTCCAGAAACTTGCGCAGCAACATACAGAACATAGGGGGAACCAACGGATTCTCCATTTTCAGTTCGGTTAGATGCACGCGAGGGGCTGAGGGTTCGGCCGAGAGGAGCAGTCGAAGCTTGCGGCGAGAAGCGTGATGCATCTGCAGCACTATAGTAGCACCTTCCGGTTGGTAGACCCTTTCTATCCGAGCATCCTTAAGAGCTCGTAGTTCTGAGGCAATTCCCGCCATAACCAGGCCATCATACGCCATGTTTACCCCTCCTAAATCAGGCATAGTATATCTCAGGCCGTTGAGCTTGGTCAAACGATTATCTTGTCCTGGGTGCAGTCATGTTGTCCCGGGCCAAGGAATAGTCTTTAAAGAGTACAAGCGCTGCTCTTGTCAATCGGCAGGCAGCTTGATCATCTAGACTTGTGCGATCAGCTAATGCGAGGTGAGAGTCTTTGCAGTCCTTGGCCAATTGGCACGCCTTACCCTGGGAAAGATGCCTGGATGTTCTACAGACTAATGAACAGGGGCTCAAAAATGCGGAGGCGGAGCGACGCCTGCAGACAAACGGACCAAACCAGTTGAGTGAGACCGCCAAAATATCCCCTTGGGTCATGTTTCTGGATCAGTTTAAAGATTTCATGATTATTGTACTGCTGGTAGCCACCCTCATTTCGGCTGTGCTCGGCGAGTTCGCGGACGCATTGGTTATTATTGCCATAGTGATGGTAAACGCTCTCTTGGGGTTTGTGCAGGAGTTTAGGGCCGAACGGGCAATAGATGCACTGAAGGATTTGACTGCCCCACAAGTGGAAGTAGTGCGTGATGCTACAGAAATCACCGTAGACGTGCGTGACCTGGTCCCGGGTGACATTGTACGCCTGCAGACGGGTGACCGGGTACCTGCGGACTTGCGTTTGCTGAAAAGCATGGCTCTGGAAGCCGACGAGGCTGCGCTTACCGGGGAGTCGCTGCCGGTGCGCAAGGCTAGCGATCCGGTGGCAGACGGTACACTGTTGGCTGACAGAACCAGCATGCTTTATGCCGGCACCTTAATCAGCCGAGGTCACGGAACAGGTGTCGTAACAGCTACCGGGATGGAGACCGAAGTGGGCCGGATAGCCGAGCTGCTGCAAAGCGCCGAGCGTGAACCCACGCCTCTGCAATTGCGTTTGGAACAGCTGGGCAAGTATATCGTCTGGGCTTGCTTGGCGATTTGTGCTGCCGTTGTGTTACTGGGCATTGTGCGCGGAGAGGATCCCACCCTGATGTTCCTGGCAGGAGTCTCTCTAGCCGTAGCGGCCATTCCTGAGGGCCTGCCTGCAATTGTCACCATAGCTCTAGCCATTGGAGTTCAGCGGATGATCCGGGTGAATGCCATAGTACGCAAGCTACCAGCTGTAGAGACCCTTGGGTGCTCCACTGTAATCTGTTCAGACAAGACAGGGACTCTTACCAAGAACGAGATGACAGTTCGTTCTATCTGGCTGCCGGAGGCTCCGGTGTTAGAAGTTGCTGGTGATGGATACAACCCTCAGGGCGAAGTCCGCCAGGCAGGCGAACGGGTTGTCTTGGGACAAAACCCACAACTTGCCTTGTGTTTGCAGATTGCGGTGCTGTGTAACAATGCGCAAGTAGAGCAAAGCAAAGAACGCCACGGAGTGTTTAGGCGCAGCTCAGCTTGGCACATTAAGGGCGACCCAACAGAAGCTGCTCTGCTGACAGTTGGAGCTAAAGCAGGCGTAACACGCGAGCACTTGGCAAGCACCATGCAGGTCCTAGATGAAGTACCTTTTGACTCGGAACGCAAACGCATGAGTGTATTGGTTGAGGATAGCGCGGGGCAGAAGTGGTCTTATTGCAAAGGTGCCCCGGATGTCCTGCTGGAACGCTGTAGCCACTACTATGATGGGCAGCAGACCAAGTTGCTCAGACCTGAGATGCGGCGACAGATCTTGGATCGGATGGAGGCGATGGGCAGTAAAGCGCTGCGGGTGCTGGCAGCAGCCTATCGACCGCTCCCCAAGCAAAAGAGTGCCTTCTCCGCAGATGACATGGAGGGTAATATGGTGTTTGCAGGTCTGTTCGGTATGATAGACCCGCCCCGGCCAGAGGCAAAGGCCGCGCTGCGCACCTGCGCTACAGCTGGAATAAGGGCTATCATGATTACCGGTGATCATGCTACAACAGCTGGCGCAATTGGTCGCGAACTGGGGCTGGTAGGCTCAGGTGACCTGGTGGTGACAGGTGAACAGCTGAACCGCATGTCAGAGCATGAACTGGAGCATACCGTTAAGCACTGCCGAATCTTTGCCCGGGTTTCACCGCACCACAAACTGGAGATAGTCAGGATGCTGAAAAAAGCCGGACACACTGTAGCCATGACAGGTGACGGCATCAACGATGCACCTGCTTTGATGGAAGCTGACATCGGTGTAGCGATGGGTCAGGGCGGAACAGACGTGGCCAAGGAGGCATCTGCCTTGGTTCTGAGTGACGACAACTTCGCGACCATAGTCAGCGCTGTGCGCGAGGGGCGGGCTATCTACGATAACATCCGTAAGTTCATCCGCTATCTGCTTGCCTGCAATGTGGGTGAACTACTGACAGTCTTTTTGACAATGCTACTGCGCATGCCGTTGCCCCTGAAACCCATCCAGATCCTGTGGGTAAACCTGGTGACTGACGGCTTGCCGGCTATGGCTTTAGGCGTAGATGCGCCTGACAAGGATTTAATGCTCAGGAAGCCAAGACAAAAGGGGGAGGGGGTCTTCGCCCGGGGTCTGTCACGCAAGATTATGACCCGCGGAGTGTTGATTGGCATAACGACGAGCGCAATGTTTACCCTCACCCTGCACTTTACCGATGAGTTGATGCTAGCCCGGACGATGGCCTTTGCCACCTTGGTTTATTGCCAGCTGTTCCATGTCTTCGATTGCCGTTCTGAAACAGCAGGTATTTTGGAGAAAGGACTGTTTTCCAATGTCTACCTGCTTGGGGCCGTCACAGTCTCAAACCTGATGTTCCTGTCTGTACTGTACATCCCGTCATTGCGCTCCCTGTTCCAAACAGTAGCACTAACGCCAAGGCAATGGGCAGTAGTCCTACTGGCGTCAGGACTACCGACCTTGTTGGTAGGCCTGCGGCGGGTCATCCTCTGGCAAACCCGTAGGCGACGCTGAAGTCGGCAGGACTCTGGTAACTGCACAAAGAATGTTAGGAGGACGCCTGCGCGCGTCCTTCTCGCTTTATCTGATATAATGTGGGGTATAGTAAACGCTCAGGGGGCAAGAATGAAGAACATGGCAAAAACCTTTGTTCAAACTCCCTAAGTTTAGTACAATATCTGAAGGAGGAAACGTATATGATACGCAGTATGACTGGGTTTGGCCGCGGAGAAGCCTCAGGTGAAGCGGTCAACTTGACTGTAGAGATAAAAACCGTCAATCATCGATACCTTGACATTTCTATTCGTTTGCCCAAAGAGTTCAACTTGCTGGAAGAGGATATCCGTACTCAGATACGTAAAGCATTAAACCGTGGTCGAGTCGATGCCTTTGTGCGCTACACTCTCCCACCAGAGTCTGTGCGCCCTGTAGCCATTAACTTGGCCTTGGCCAAGCTTTACTTCGAGAAGGCCGGGGAATTGAGACAACAGACCGGCATTAACTCTGAGCTTGGTCTGGCTGATCTGCTGCGGTTGCCGGAGGTCGTGCAGCTGACGGAGACTGAACTCGATGCAGACGCGTTGCGCTCTACTCTAAATGCGGCGGTAGAGCAGGCAATAGCAGGTGTGACCGCGATGCGCGAGCAAGAGGGCAGCCGTTTGGCTGAAGACATGGGCAGTCGCTTAGATGTCTTGGCCGACTTGCTGGTCAAAGTTGAACAGCGCAGTCCACAAGTGGTGGAAGACTATCGGGAGCGGCTGCAGACAAGGTTGCACGAACTTTTGCAGGACAATATGATTGAACCGTCGCGCCTGGCCCAGGAAGTAGCAATGTTCGCGGATCGTTCCTGCATCAGTGAGGAAATTGTGCGATTGCGCAGCCATTTTGTCCAGTTCAAGAAACTGCTCAAGGCAGAGGACGCAGTAGGCCGCAAGCTCGACTTTCTCGTGCAGGAGATGAATCGGGAGGTCAATACCATCGGTTCCAAGGCCAATGACGCCGAAATGGCGATTCTAGTAGTGGACATGAAGAGCGAATTGGAGAAAATTCGCGAACAAGCGCAGAATATAGAATAGGAGTGGTCTGGTTGGACATTAAGCTCATTAACATCGGGTTTGGCAACATTGTATCCGCCAATCGCTTGGTGGCAATAGTCAGCCCTGAGTCGGCACCAATCAAGCGCATTATTCAGGAAGCCCGTGACCGTGGCATGCTGATTGATGCCACATATGGCCGCCGGACGCGCGCTGTCATCATTACGGACAGTGATCACATCATCCTCTCAGCCGTGCAGCCGGAGACTGTGGCGCACAGGCTGGCAACAAAGGAAGGCCCGGACGAAGTCTAGAGCTGGAGGATTGTCAATGCAAACCACTGGTATTCTGTTGGTTGTTTCCGGTCCATCAGGTGTCGGTAAGGGCACTATCTGCAGCTACCTGCTCAAACAATCGGAGGAGCTGCAGTATTCGGTGTCTGTTACCACCCGGCAACCCAGGCCCGGGGAGCAGGACGGAATTAATTACCACTTTGTCTCCAAAGAACAGTTTCTGAACATGCGGGATCAAGGGGATCTTTTGGAGTGGGCCGAAGTGTTCGGCAACTTCTATGGTACGCCTAGAGGCACAGTACTGCAGTCGCTTGAGCAGGGCAAGGACGTCATACTGGAGATTGATATCCAAGGAGCTTTGCAGGTTAAAGCTTCCTACCCTGAATGCGTGACCGTCTTTGTCTGGCCTCCTTCAACAACTGAACTGGAAAGGCGCATCAAGCAGCGGGGAACGGAAGATGAAGCAGCCTTGGTCAGGCGCCTGCAAGAAGCGCGCAAAGAGATGGCCCATGTGGTGGACTATGACTACGTCGTGGTCAATCGCCCAGGCCTGGTCGAACAGGCAGTCCAAGAGATACATTCGATTGTACGAGCTGAAAAGGCCAAGGTGAGAAGGCAGGCTCACTGGTTAAGGAAGGCACTACAGGAGGTAGATTACGAGTGTTGATATATCCGTCTATCGATGAACTGATGAGCAAAGTTGACAGCAAATATAGCCTAGTGGTCGCAGCTGCCAAACGGGCGCGCGAACTCATGGAGACCGAAAGAAAACCCGTTAACGGTAAGATAAAGAAGCCTGTGACCATCGCACTTGAGGAGATCGACCAAGGTATCATCAGCTATGAGTCGATCAAGCAAGAAGAGTAGAATAGGAAACAAAAAGCATGACCTAGCGTCATGCTTTTTTAAGAAAGTTTGCCGCTATGCACTTAGGGCAGTGCAAATAGAGAGCGGCATAACTTTCTTCCGAAGAACTTTGTCCGCGCAAAGTGCGTACCTGTATTAGAAAGTTTGCCGCTATGCACTTAGGGCAGTGCAAATAGAGAGCGGCATAACTTCTTCCGAAGAACTTTGTCCGCGCAAAGTGCGTACCTTTTATTAGAAAGGTTGTTGCTGACCGTCTAAGGACGGTGCAAGTAGACAGCAACACACCTTTCGTCCAAAGATTTAGGAGTAGGGAAGGGGACAAGCCGTGTCGCGAATCGTTGAAGTTTACGTGGATGTAGCCGTACACGGCGTTGATCATGTTTTCCATTATCTGCTACCTGTGCATCTACAGGCAGTGGCGGGCCAAGCGGTACGGATTCCGTTTGGGTCGAGGCATCTAGCCGGTCTAATCGTAGGTTTTGCGGAGCAGGCGCCGCCAAATGTGAAAATGAAGGCTGTAATAGACGTACTCTACGATGGAGAAATGATGTTGACCGGCGAACAGCTTAGGCTAGCCAGGCTGCTCGCTGACTACTATTTATGCCCGCTCGCGTTAATCTTGAGACAGATGGTGCCTTTCAAACTCACTCTCGACGCAAGCAAGTGGCAGCGCAAGAAGACGCGGCTGGTTGTAGTGCCGCTAGTGCAAAGCATTCCGGAGAGTTTGGGCGCGCGGGCAGCGCGCCAGAGGGAAGCCTTGGGCAGGTTGCTGGCAGTCGGTGAACTACCGTTATCGGAGTTCCCATCACACTCCGCAGTCAAACAGCTTGAGCGCAAACAGCTGGTGCGAATTATCGAGGTAGAAGAGAGGCGGTCACCGCTAACCGGTTTGATAACCAATGAAACCAGGCCGTTTTCGCTCACTGCAGAACAGGCTTCTGCCCTGTACGATTTGCTGCAGGGTCTATCAAAGGAAGGTGGAGCAACCTATTTGCTGCATGGAGTCACAGGCAGCGGCAAGACAGAGGTCTATTTGCAGCTTATTCAAGAGGCCCTGGGGTTGTCGCGCCAGTGTTTAATGCTGGTACCCGAAATTGCGCTCACACCCCAGATGGTCCAACGGTTCAGTGCCAGGTTTGGTGACCTGATAGCAGTCTGGCATAGCGGCCTTAGCCCCGGTGAGCGCTATGACGAATGGCAGCGGATCAAGAGTGGCGAGGCCAGAATTGTGATTGGCGCCAGGAGCGCCATATTCGCCCCCTTTCAGGAGTTGGGTATTATAATCCTGGATGAAGAACACGAACCCAGCTATCGGCAGGAGGAAAATCCCCGTTACCATACTCGGGTAGTTGCGCAGCTACGACAGAAGACCAGCGGGTGTCTGCTCCTCTTGGGGAGTGCGACACCATCGCTCGAAACCTATTTTGCTTCCGAGCATGGCCGGTGTCAGCGTATCGAGCTGACCAGGCGTATCGAGAGCAGGGCCATGCCTCCAGTGCGCCTCGTAGACATGCGCAATGAGTTCCGGTCGGGCCACTACAGCCTGATTAGCCGTCGTCTCCATCAGGGTTTGACTGACTGTTTGAACCGAGACGAACAGGCGATTATTCTGCTCAACCGGCGTGGGTTTGCGAGTTTTACAATCTGCCGGGACTGCGGGTTTGTTGCCTTCTGTCCGCATTGTGACATTTCGCTAACGTTTCATCGTTCCGACAATCGCCTGCATTGCCATTATTGCGGACATACGCGACCTTTGCTCGAGTCCTGCCCTGATTGCGGCAGTGACAAGCTTAAGTCACAGGGCATGGGAACGGAGAGGTTGGAGCGGGTGTTACAGGAGTCCTTCCCTGCGGCACGGATTGGCAGGATGGACGCAGATACCACAACTCACCGCAATTCACATGCCAAGATGTTGCAGGATTTCGCCAACGGAACCTATAACGTCCTGGTGGGTACGCAGATGATTGCCAAAGGTTTGGACTTCCCCAAAGTCACCCTGGTGGGAGTTGTTTCCGCCGATATCGGACTGTTTATCCCGGATTTTCGAGCGGCTGAGCGAACCTTTCAGTTATTGACACAAGTGGCCGGACGGGCAGGACGAGGCACCAGACCAGGCGAAGTAATAATACAGAGCTTTAACCCTGATCACTACGTGATCTCTTATGCGCGCGAGCATGACTATACTGGGTTTTACCGGCATGAACTAGGGCTAAGGCAGAGAGGATCGTATCCACCTGTCGGCTATATGATAACAATCCTGTTAACGAACGAACGGGAGGACACGCTAATAGATGATGCAGCGCGCCTCACGGGGCTGTTGCAGCGGGCTCTCACCGGTCAGGCTGAAGTAATCGGTCCTAATCCGTGTGGCGTTGCCAGAATCAAGAACTATTACCGTTGGCAGATTATCCTGAAGTCAAGCCAGCGTATTGCGCTTCGTCAAGGGTTGGCAGATGCCATGAAGCACTATCATAGAGAAAATCGCAAGACTAGTGTTGTTTTAGAGTTTGACGCGTAGGAGGTATCACTTTGGCTATAAGGTTCTTACGGACAGATGGGGACGAAGTGCTAAGGAAAAAGTCGGTGACTGTTAAGCGCTTCGGTGAAACATTAGGCTGCCTGTTGGATGACATGGCAGAAAGCATGTATCACTATAATGGAGTCGGGCTAGCCGCCCCCCAAATTGGCATCAGCAAACGTATCGTCGTAGTTGATGACGGAGTTTCCGGTTTGATAGAACTGGTGAACCCGCAGATTGTTCATGTCGAGGGGAGCGAAGTGGACGTTGAAGGGTGCCTTAGCGTGCCTGGCGTGTATGGCGATGTTTCACGGGCCCACACAGTCCGGGTATCTGCCCAGACCCGCGCAGGTGATTCCTTTGAGCTGGAAGCAGAAGGCCTGATGGCCAGGGTGCTGCAGCATGAGATTGACCACCTGGATGGAATTTTGTTCACAGACAAAGCCATAAGCATACTGCCACCCGACGAACAGATTGAGGAGATGGACGGCAAATGAAGACCGTATTTATGGGCACCCCTGATTTTGCAGTCCCCTGCCTGCAACGCTTGGCAGAGTTGACTGAAGTAGTCGGTGTTTTCACACAGCCTGATCGGCCAAAGGGCAGGGGGTTGACGTTGGTGCCGCCTCCGGTGAAGACTGCCGCGGTGGAGCTCGGGTTACCGGTCTTCCAGCCTGCAAGGCTCAGAGAAACGGCGGCGCTCAGCAAACTGCGGGAGCTTGCTCCAGAGCTGATTGTAGTGGTTGCCTATGCGCAGCTTCTGCCGGAAAGTGTCCTGACGCTGCCTTACCACGGGTGCATAAATGTCCATGCATCATTGCTCCCCGCCTATCGCGGGGGCGCGCCAATTCACTGGTCTGTGGTTAATGGGGAGAAGATTACAGGTGTGACCACCATGCAGATGGACAGGGGCCTTGATACCGGAGATATTCTGCTTCAGGTGCCTATTCCAGTCCATCCGGATGAGACTACTGGGAGGTTACATGACCGGTTGGCTTCATTGGGCGCTGACCTCTTGGCGGATACATTGCAGCAGTTGCAGAATGGGGAGTTGTCATCCCGGCCCCAGCCGAGAGAAGGGGCTTCCTACGCACGCAACCTGATTAAGGCCGATGGCCTCATCGACTGGCATGCTTCCGCACAGCAGGTTCATGACCGCGTCAGAGGTCTTAATCCCTGGCCGGTTGCTTACACCAGTCATAATGGCAAAACCGTGCGTATCTGGGCTACAAGATTAGCGCCAGAATGTCAGGTTAGAAGTGCTGTTCCTGGTCAGGTAATCGAGCTGACAGAGGCCGGCCCGATTATCGCAACCGGGTCTGGGGCAGTTCTACTGCTGGAAGTGCAACCCGAGAGCAAGCGACGCATGTCTGGCGCAGCTTATGCAAATGGTTACGCTTTGCAGGCAGGGGACAAGTTATCTGATTAGCGAGACAGACGTCGGTATCTTCCGATGCAGGCTTACGTATAATTAAGGCGGGAAGCTTGGTTCTCTTATTAGGTACGCAGATGAAGAATATGTTCCTGCTTATGTAAGGAGGTAGATGTGATGTTCTGGTTGGGCGGTGGTCCAGGCATGCTGTTGGTACTATTGGCCTTCGGCTTTGCTTTGTACGCACAAAACCAGGTATCGACTGCCTATGGGCGCTTTTCGCGCATAGGCAACAGTCGTGGACTAACAGGTGGAGAACTGGCCAAGGATATACTCAGGCGGCAAGCTCTTTCTGACGTCGAGGTTGAGCCTACCCACGGCAGGCTGACAGACCATTATGATCCCCGGGTAAGGAAAGTTCGCCTGTCTGAGGCAAATTATTATGGAACATCGCTCGCAGCGCTAGGAATCGCTGCCCATGAAGTGGGGCATGCTCTGCAGCATCGTGATGCATATGCACCCTTGGCGTGGCGCAATGCGATCGTTCCAGTCGCCCACTTTGGGTCGAATTTGGCATGGCCGCTGTTCTTGTTTGGTTTGATTGCTGGGTCCGTACAGCTGCAAAACATTGGCATCATACTGTTTACAGCTGCAGTCGTATTTCAGATTTTTACCTTGCCGGTCGAGTTCAACGCAAGTTCGCGCGCCGTCAGTTTGCTCGGTGAAGGCCAATACCTGACCCAGGTGGAGATTGGGCCTGTTCGCTCAGTGTTGAACGCAGCGGCACTCACCTATGTAGCTGCTGCAGCGGTGGCTATTGCCCAATTGTTGCGCTTGCTGTTGCTGCGCGGTTCCCGTAACCGCTAGCTTATGGCAAACGCGCGAGAGAAAGCACTTAAAGTATTAATCGCTGTGGACGAGCAGGGGGCGTACAGCAATTTGCAGTTGCGCCAGGCGCTTCAAGGTGCTGCAGAGCATGACGCCGCCTTCATCAAGCAGTTAGTTTATGGGGCGGTTGCTTATCAGCTGTCACTCGATTATCTGCTCGGCCTTTGGGTATCCCGGCCGCTTGCTAGCTTGTCAGCGCCCATTCGTAACCTGCTTAGGCTAGGGTTATACCAGATCATTTATTTGCAGGTGCCCGACTATGCAGCAGTGGGCGAAAGTGTGAAACTGGCCCACAAGTTTGGGCATCAAGGTACAGCCAAGCTTGTCAACGCCATCCTGAGGCGGGCTACTCGTGAGGCTGCACACCTGCCATGGCCCAAAACTGCAAATCCTGCCTATGACCTCTCAATCAAGTTCGGCTTCCCGCAGTGGATGACCGATCGATGGCTCCAACGATTAGGCTTGGAAGCGACGGAAGCATTTTGCGGTGCAGTCAATACTCCGCCAGGCACTGACCTGCGGGTAAACACCCTGAAGACATCCAGCGAGCAACTGCTAAGCGAATTGACAGAGGCAGGATTTGGAGCAGAACCAAATCAGTATGTTCGCAACAGTATGCATTTGGCATCTGTAGCTCTGCCGAAGGTCTCGGCTTTGCAGGCAGGACGCTGTGTAGTGCAAGGAGCGGCTTCCACACTGGTTGGGCATGTACTGGCGCCGCAACCCGGCGAGCTTGCCTATGATGTTTGTGCTGCACCCGGGGGTAAGGCACTGCACTTGGCTGAGATGATGGCAAATCAAGGGCAGGTCGTTGCGTTGGATGTGCACGCTCATCGGCTGCCGATGATCGAACGAGCAGCGAATCGGCTTGGTATCACTATTGTTGAGACAAAGCATGCTGACGCGACGGCTCTTACTGATAAAGGTTGGCCGCCAGGGGATCGGGTGCTCGTAGACGCACCTTGCTCAGGCCTTGGCGTAATTAGACGCAAGCCGGACATACGGCTGCATCGTACAGCTCTGGACTTGCAGGAACTGTCTCGCTTGCAGCTTACTATCCTCAAACAAGCGGCCGTCCTGGTCAAGACAGGCGGACATCTTG
>JAWLDB010000053.1:0-14022 GCA_041686915.1 Bacillota bacterium | reverse complement strand
CCGGTATCAAGGCTATCGATGCCATGATTCCAATCGGTCGCGGCCAGCGCGAGCTGATTATCGGCGACCGCGGAACTGGTAAGACGGCAGTTGCGGTTGATACTATCATTAACCAGCGCGGTCAGAACGTGATCTGCATCTACGTGGCTATCGGCCAGAAGGCCTCCACAGTGGCACGCATCGCCCAGACCTTGGAAGAGCGCGGCGCCATGGATTACAGTATCATCGTTTCGGCTACAGCAGCTGAACCGGCTCCGCTTCAGTTCATCGCTCCTTACTCCGGCTGTGCTATCGGTGAGGAGTTCATGTGGCAGGGCAAAGACGTGCTGGTCGTCTACGATGACCTCTCCAAGCACGCCGTTGCTTACCGCGCAATGTCATTGTTGATCCGTCGTCCTCCGGGGCGCGAGGCGTTCCCCGGAGACGTTTTCTACCTCCATTCCCGCTTGCTCGAGCGCGCAGCCAAGCTGTCCACAGAGCACGGTGGAGGCTCTCTCACAGCTCTTCCGCTGATTGAGACCCAGGCAGGTGACGTATCGGCATACATCCCGACTAACGTTATCTCCATCACTGACGGTCAGATCTTCCTGGAGAGCGACCTATTCTACGCTGGTTTCCGTCCGGCCGTTAACGTCGGTCTATCAGTATCCCGTGTAGGTTCCAAGGCGCAGATCAAGGCAATGCGTCAGGTAGCAGGCCGCCTGCGTATCGACCTAGCTCAGTACCGTGAGTTGGCAGCTTTCGCGCAGTTTGGTTCTGACCTCGACCGCGCTACCCAAGCTCGTCTGGCCCGTGGCGCCCGCCTGCAGGAGCTGCTCAAACAGCCCGAGGCAACTCCACTGCCGGTTGAAGAGCAGGTTGCAGTGCTTTATGTCGGCGTCAACGGACACCTTGACGAAATCGATGTTCGCAGGGTTAACCGCTTCTCCGATGAGTTCCTGCGCTACCTGCGCGAATCTCGTTCCGAGATCCTGAAGAAGATCCGGACCGAGAAAGAGATGAAGGACGATACCGTTAAGGCGTTGGAAGACGCGGTGAAAGAGTTTAAGAAGATGTTCGCCTAAATAGGAATGGGGACAGGCCTCAGCCTGAAGTCTGTTGTGAAAGTGTGACATGAAGCGGTTCTGTGGGTCTGAGGTCTGTCCCCGATCGGGATGGACACACCTCGACCTGAGGATGTTCTGAGAGCAGAGCATGGAGCCGGTTTTGGGAGTAGAGGTATGTCCCCATCTGGATGGGTTGGTACAAGTCCCATCAATAATCACGTTAAGTTGGGTCGCAGGGGCGACCCGTTGGAAGGTGAGGTGAAGCCATATGCCCACCATGCAGGACATTCGCAGGCGGATTAAGTCTGTGAAGAGTACCCAGCAGATTACCCGCGCCATGAAGATGGTGTCTGCTGCCAAGCTGCGCCGTGCTCAGCAGAGCCTGTTCTCTGCCCGTCCCTATGCCATCAAGATGGAGGACGTGCTCAAGCGCCTTGGCGGTCGAGTGGACACATCGCTGCACCCATTGCTCAGCCAGCGTGAGATCAAGCGCACCGGTTTCGTCATTGTCACCTCGGATCGTGGACTCGCGGGTGGTTACAACGCGAATATCATTCGCAAAGCCGCCCAGACCATGGATGAGTATGACCGGGGCAGCATCAGCTTGATCACAGTTGGTCGCAAGGGCCGCGATTACTTCAAACGGCGCAACTATGATATTCAAGGCGATTTCGTTGGTTTGGGCGAGGAGATTTCCTTCGCGCAAGCCCGTCTGATAGCCAATACAGTTATGGAATTCTACCTGAATGAGCTGCTCGACGAGGTTTATCTGATCTATCCGCAGTTCATCAACACGGTGACACAACGCCAGACTGTCGTTCGTCTGCTGCCTCTGGAAGCTCCAGAGCAGGAGAAGGCGGCAGGCGGTGAGGCCGAGTATCTGTTTGAGCCTACACCGGAAGCAGTGCTGGACAGTTTGCTCCCGCGCTACGTCGCCACCTTGCTTTATCGGGCCTTGTTAGAGGCCAAAGCTAGTGAACATGGCGCCCGTATGGCTGCTATGGACTCTGCTACCAAGAATGCTGACGAGATGATTAAACGTCTCACACTTAGTTTCAACCGTGCCCGCCAGGCCGCCATCACTCGTGAGATCTCCGAGATTGTGGCTGGTGCCGAGGCATTGAAGTAAGGAGGTCAAGCTCATGAATCACGGGGTAGTCATCCAGGTCATCGGCCCGGTTGTTGACGTCAAATTCCCCCAGGGCGAGCGTCCCAAGATCCTGGAAGCACTGCGTATCCAGGAGAGCACACCCAGTGGCGACAAGATCGATCTCACGATGGAAGTTATGCATCACCTCGGCGATAACGCCGTTCGTTGCGTGGCCATGTCGTCCACTGACGGGTTAGTTCGCGGTATGAAAGCAGAAGCTCTCGGTAGCCCAATCAGTGTGCCTGTGGGGCGCAACACCTTGGGCCGCATATTCAATGTGCTCGGGCAGCCCATCGACAACAAGGGCGAAGTGCAGACCGAGCAAACTCTACCAATCCATCGCCCAGCTCCATCGCTTGAAGAGATGGAAGCAACCACCGATATGCTGGAAACAGGCCTCAAAGTCGTTGACCTGCTCTGCCCTTACTCCCGCGGTGGTAAGATCGGCCTCTTCGGTGGTGCTGGTGTAGGCAAGACAGTTCTTATCCAGGAGCTCATTCACAACATCGCTACCGAGCACGGTGGATACTCCGTTTTCGCCGGCGTTGGCGAGCGTACCCGTGAGGGTAACGACTTGTACCTGGAAATGAGCGAGTCTGGCGTTATCGACAAGACCGCGATGGTTTTCGGCCAAATGAACGAGCCGCCAGGAGCGCGTATGCGCGTCGGTTTGACCGGCCTCACGATGGCCGAGTACTTCCGCGACCAGGAAGGTCAGGACGTGCTGCTCTTCATCGATAACATCTTCCGTTTCATCCAGGCAGGTTCTGAGGTTTCCGCTTTGCTCGGCCGTATGCCGGCAGCTGTTGGTTACCAGCCGACCCTCGCTAACGACGTCGGCGCGCTGCAGGAGCGCATCACCACCACTAAGAAGGGTTCCGTTACTTCCGTTCAGGCCATCTACGTGCCTGCGGACGACTTGACTGACCCGGCTCCTGCTACCACCTTCTCTCACTTGGATGCTACGACAGTTCTTTCTCGTAAGATCTCCGAGCTCGGACTCTTCCCGGCCGTTGATCCGCTCGACTCAACATCCCGTATCCTTGACCCGCGCTATGTCGGTCAAGAGCATTATGATACAGCCCGCGGTGTGCAGGCAGTTTTGCAGCGCTACCGCGAACTGCAGGATATTATCGCTATCCTCGGTATGGACGAACTCTCCGAGGAAGACAAACAGACTGTTGCCCGCGCCCGTAAAATCCAGCGCTTCCTGACTCAGCCGATGTTCGTTGCCGAGGTCTTCACCGGCCTGGCTGGACAGTATGTGCCGATCAAGGAAACAGTGCGTGGCTTCCGCGAAATCCTCGACGGTAAGCACGATGACCTGCCAGAAGAAGCCTTCTTCATGGTTGGTGGCATCGAGATGGCTGTTGAGAAGGGTAAGAAGCTGCTAGCTGAAAGCGGGGAAAGGCAATGAGCACCATCCGCCTCGAGGTCGTCACACCCACGCGGACTGTTCTTAGCCGTGACGTGGAAATGGTCATCGCCCGCACCATCGACGGCGATATCGGCGTAATGGCCGGCCACATTCCCCTCGTCACCGTTTTGCAGCCCGGAATCATGCGCCTGCGTGACGAGGCGGAAGGCGACAAGAAGGTAGCTATCAGCGGTGGCTTCCTAGAAGTCAGTCCCGATAACAAGGTAACTGTCCTGGCTCAAACAGCCGAACTGGCATCAGAGATCGACGTGGAACGTGCCCGCCGCGCAGCACAGCGTGCGCGCGAGCGGTTACAGGGCCGCGGTGCTCAAGAGATAGATCTTGCCCGCGCTGAGATTGCCCTGCGGCGCGCCGTCGTCCGCCTGGAGACAGTCGGCATAGACCACCAGGAGAAGTAGTATGGACAAAGGGATTGAACGCGAAGCCGAAAAGGCGGTTAACCAGAAGTTTTTGCAGCAAAACTCAGTGGAACAGACCATGTCTGTTGGCATCAGCGGACCGCCACAGATGCGCAGGGGAGAGCGCAGCGCTTTTCTCGGCCAGTTCCCTGAGCAAGTCCTGAAGGCAGCACCAGCCCGTGTTCTCGACGGCAAAACAGTGCCGGAAGAACTGGCAGCGGCCTTAAGGGACAAGCGGGCTGAGAGAGTTTTCATCAAAGCTTCGGTCCTCTCCCTGGCTAAACCGGTCGTGAAGCTGATCAAAGAGCTAGGGCTCGGTCTAACCGTCGTTCATTCTCCCGAGTACCAGGCCGGTGCAGCGATTGTCGTAGGCAGCGCTGATCCGGTCAACGAATCAAACATCTGGATAGAACCGAGGGGATAACCCCTCGGTTTTCTTATTCCTATCCATCCGCATACTGCCAAACGTACTCCCCGGTCCACAAAACCCACTAGCATTGTGGCGGTTTTATTACATCCGTAGGTACACGGCATGCCGTGTACCTACGCCCACTCTTGCAAACCCTACTCAAACTGTATGGGTCAAAAACCCATCCCCATTGTAGGGGGCGACGGTTCGTCGACCTAACCCGGGCTCATTGCCAATGAGCCCCTACAACGAAATAGGCACACACAAGACGGGTTTGTAGTAGGGGACGCGGCCCGCGCCGCGCACACTTCTCCGCTCTCCTGCATATTCTGACTCACTAGCCCATTACCCGGGAAATATTTTGTCGTATTCCCCAGTAAGCGCTACCTGGCACCACCTTACGTGAGGGTCGAACTCCAAGGTTTCGAACTAGAAGCAAGGCATATGACAGGGCCTCTGGTCCACCCGGGAAATATTTTGTCGTTTTTGGGCAGGACGCGGCATGCCGCGTCCCTACAGCCCACAGCGACACGGCACGTCCCCACCTCACGTAGCGACACGGCACGCCGTGTCGGAGATGCATTAGTTAGCACTCGACGCCCTCAGTGCCCCCGCATCCGGATCCTGTCCGATTCTTCTTGTCCCACAGTTTAACGCGCCGCAAAATGGCAATAATCAAAGCTGGGAAGATTAATTCGGAGGGAATTATGATGCGTAAATTAGCTTTGGTTTTCTTTGCGGGTATATTACTCTACGGAACAGGTACGGCCTGGCAGGCATTCAACACAGAACCGCCTCTAGACTTGCTCGAGGTATTCCGCAGCTCGGGTGCCACAGTGTTGCAAGTTAACGTGGATACCTGGTGTGAAATCCCTCAGGTTGTCACTTCAGCCAAAGAAGCAGGCAGTTTGCTGGAGCAGGCTTTAAAGGGCATGTCCGTAACAGACTATATGCCCATCACCTTGGATACATGGACCAGTGACATAGAAACCGAGGGGCCAAGGGCGGCCACTCACGAAGCCAAGGTGCAGGTAAAACTACCTGATGGGGCTATACTAATGGCAGAAGTGGAAGCCATGAACGGTACTGAGGATCGAACCTTTCTGCACCTCATGCTGCATAGTGAAGAGACCGAGCCGGAGTTAGGTCTTATGTATCAGCTTTTGGCCAAAGGGCCAGCAGCGCTGGGCCTAATTCCGCAGCGATCTACACAGCTTATTGGAGTGCTTGACGGTCAATTATCTCCGGAGCAGGCAGCCTTAGTGGTAACCGCCGTGATGAGCAGTGCGGATGCGGAGATGAAGAGCATCTTCTCAGACGGTCCACTGGTCTCAGTTAGCGGCTATTCAGAACGGCTCGAAACTTCTACGCAGAATTCCAGTGGGAGTGTGAATCTAAACCTCGCTTTGCGCTATAACGAAGAGGAAAAGCGCACTTGGGTATATTTAGGCAGCCCGGCAATTTGGGCGGATATTTAGCTAACTGATCAAGGATGGCAGAAGGGGTGAGCAAATGAGCAGGATCCATATCGCGGGTGGCAGGCGTTTGTCTGGGACGGTGGAGATCAGCGGAGCCAAGAATGCAGCCTTACCAATACTTGCTGCAAGCCTGCTGGCAAGCGAGGGTGAGAGCCGGCTATATCCGGTGCCCTACTTAAACGATGTTACTGTTATGCTCGACTTGCTGCACACTCTTGGTGTCAGAATTGAAACCAACGGCGGAGATGCGGCGTTTATCAATGCACAAAACCTGACTAGTGCCGAAGCGCCTTACGAGTTGGTCAGCAAGATGCGGGCATCTGTTTTGATCATGGGGCCACTGCTCGCCCGTATGGGCCGTGCGCGCATCTCCCTGCCAGGCGGTTGTGCCATTGGATCACGCCCAATAGACTTGCATCTAAAGGGCTTCGCAGCACTCGGGGCCGGTATTATCATTGGGCACGGTTATGTAGAAGCTGAGGCCGATAAGTTGCAGGGAGCCGAAATCTATCTGGACTATCCCAGTGTAGGAGCTACCGAGAACATACTGACAGCTGCTGTACTGGCCGACGGTGTAACCATCCTGGAGAATGCTGCCGAGGAGCCTGAGATAGTCGACCTGGCCGATTACCTGTGCAGCATGGGTGCCATCATCCATGGAGCGGGTAGTGACCGGATAGTAATTGAGGGTGTGAAGCAGCTGAAAGGTGCAGAGCACAGAATTATCCCCGACCGGATAGAGGCCGGAACCTACATGGTGGCTGCAGCCTTAACCTGCGGAGATGTTACCCTGCAGAGCGTTGAGCCTAACCACTTGCGTCCCGTCATTGCCAAGCTACGGGAGGCAGGCTTGTCAATAGACGAGCAGGATAGAACGCTAAGGGTGAGCAGTCATGAGCCAATGCTGCCCTTGGATTTAAAAACATTGCCTTATCCGGGTTTCCCCACAGACATGCAGCCGCAGTTTATGGCTCTCCTGACCCAAGCGCGTGGTACCAGTGTGATGACGGAAACGGTGTTCGAGAACCGCTTCATGCATGTACCGGAACTTCGGCGAATGGGCGCAGATATCACTGTACACGGCCGTCAGGCAATCGTACGCGGACCTAGCCGGCTGACAGGCGCTCAGGTCTCTGCTACCGACTTGCGAGCTGGGGCAGCCTTGGTGCTTTCCGGCTTGGCAGCCGAAGGAGAGACCCTCGTATCGGGTGTATATCACGTTGATCGGGGCTACGTAGGTCTTGTAGAGAAGCTGCAAAACCTCGGCGCACAAATCGAACGGGCAGAGTAGAAAACAAAGCCGCTCATTCACGCCTGAATGAGCGGCTTTTCCGTGGGCGGAACATGTTCCGCCCGGCTATGTGGGAATGCCAAAAGATGTAGGGGCTCATTGGCAATGAGCCCACACCGGGTCGACGACCCGTCGACCCCTACACGTTAATTACCTGGCTCCCGTCGACCTCTACACGTTAATTTCCTGGCCCCCGTCGACCCCCACACGTCAGTTCCCTGGCTTTAGTACCACTGTACCGTTATCGAGCTTAATCTCTCCAAACGGCAGACTATTGCCATTTAGCTTACTCAGGTCAACCGTCACAGCATTCCCTTCTATCTCCACCCCGGACGGCAAACTTACACCCGTCCTCTCTATCAGTGTCGGGACATTCACCGGAACGGCGCCAACCTTCATCGCAGACAGGTTCATCACTAGCTTATCATCCTGCACTTCCGGCGCAGCTTCCACACTCACCGCCACAACTTTCGGGCCGGCATCTATAGCCAGACTGACGGCAAGCGCGTCCTGCTTAACTGTCACATCAATGCCCTTGATCTTGTCGCCAATACCCACCTGCTTAATTGCCTCCACCGCTAGCGTTTTCACTTCGCTGCTGCTGAGTGCAACCGGCAGTTTGGACTGAACGGCCGCAGCTACCTTATCTGCAACCTGATCGGCGGCCATTGCTACGTCCATGTTCACATCCTCGCCAGGGCTTAGGCTAAACCACACATAACTGCCCCCAATTATCAGGGCCAGCAGTCCTATTAGTAGTGTTCTACGCAGCATCTTTCTCTTCAGTCTCCTCTCCTGTGCTCTTCCTGCTTCAAGTATACAACACTCAGCAGACATGCGCTTTACTAACTCTATCCAACCCTTTTGAGGTGCCCCGCTAGTTCCAGAAGCATAATCCTGTCCCCGAGCCAATATGCTTAATAAGCGAGGGTTTGTCCTATTCCCGGCACGTGAACGCAAAAGAGGAAAAGGGGTTGGGATCATTGCGCCTAATCGTTATATTGTGCTTGCTGGTTGTAGTTGTGCTGATTGGTATACCTGCTTTAGTTACAGTTGGATGGCAGCAGTTTAGCCCGCCGCCACCGGAAGAAACGTACAATCCGACCATTCGTCTTTATGTCTCAAGCACCAAACAAATCATTAATGTAGCGCTGGACGACTACGTCAAGGGTGTTGTCGCAGCAGAAATGCCTGCACAGTTCCACGAAGAGGCGCTAAAGGCACAAGCCGTCGCCGCGCGCACCTACGTGCTGAAACGGGCTAGACTCTCCGGGGGGCATGGGTGTGACTCTCATCCTTTGGCGGATATCTGTGATAGCCCAGCCCACTGCCAGGCATGGCATCCAACAGCCACACTCCAGTCCAAATGGGGGATGATAGACTTCCAGAAGTACTGGAACAAGATTAGCCAGGCCGTAGAGGCGACAAGTGGGGAGATCCTTACCTATCAAGGAATAGCCATAGACCCGTTGTTCCACTCCACCTGCGGTGGACATACCGAGGATGCCGGAGACGTATGGCAAAAGTCGTTGCCTTACCTGAAACCTGTAGTCTGCAGCTACTGTCAACATGCTCCCAAGTTCCAAACGGATCAGCGCTTTGCCCTCAGTGGTTTCCTGATGGTTGCCAAGCAGTTAGATGGAGCGATCACCGTCAGTACCAGCGACTTAAGCGGGTCTGCACCTCCCATCTCAGTCAAGTCCGAGACAGGAACCGGACGGGTGAAAGAGCTGCAGGTCGGGCAGAGGGCCTTAAAGGGAACAACCCTGCGCTACGCTCTAGGCCTTAACTCGACGCGCTTCACCTGGAAGATCGAAAGCCAGGCTATCACATTCAATGTACAAGGTTATGGACACGGAGTCGGTATGTGCCAGTATGGCGCAGATGGCATGGGAAAAGCTGGCATGACGTATCGACAGATACTGCAGCACTACTATACAGGTACATTAATCACTAAACTGCGTTAGTGGCAGCCTGCCGGCTGCCCATTTTCTCGCGACAAGTTTCGACAAGCTATGACATTATCCAAACTTGATGTGCAATTACTTGTCGATGTGTGTATAATGTTAGTACAAATGTTACATATCCGAAATATCCGATTAACCCAGTCTGGGCGTTGTTAGGCAGGTGTAGTCTGTTGAGATTGAGCTTGCGCTGCAAGATGATGCTTACGCGACTAACACTTATATTGCTGGCTATTCCACTGTTTCTGGCAGTGGCCTACTTCATTTACGAAATAGGTCGTGCAGACGCGTTGGCTGGGATTGGCTCATTCTTCACTAGTCGGGCAATCACTTGGGCGTTCTGGTCCGCAACAGCATTCGCCATCATCGCCGTAACCGTTTCTTGCTTACTGTCCAGCAAAGGTGGTAGGCACCTGAGAGCTTTCGCCGATTGTATCAGGACATGTCGCTCTGCCGAAGAGGTCTGCACGCAAGATTTCCCTGAGCTAAAGCCGGTGGTTGAAGCGCTCAAGGAAAGGGAACGCCGTGTAGCAAGAGAAGCTGGGAGGATTGACTGGATCATCAAGCACATTCCCGGTGGCCTGATCACCATCGACGATAGGGAAATTATCACCATGTTCAACTGTCCGGCCTTTGAGCCCTTTGGCATTCTGGCAAAGGATGTAGAGGGAAAACACCTTAGCGAGTGGCATGGCAAGGTCAATGTACAACGCACTGAGTCACCGCTCCTCGCCGCCCTGCATCATGGCAAGAAGCAGCGGATGACCCTTAAGATCAGAGATCACTATTATGATGGGATAAATACCCCTATGATCCGCGATGATGGCACAATTGACGGTGCTGTCTGCCTTTTCGTCGATGCAACCGACCGCGTTAAGCAGGAGATTGAACTCAAACGCCTGGATAATCTCCATATGGTTGGCCAGATAGCGGCTAGCCTCGGACATGAGATCCGCAACCCCCTTACCACTATCCGTGGGTTCCTGCAAATGGCTGAGCGGCGCAAGGGACAGATGCAGCCTAGCCATTTCTCCATGATGATTGAGGAGATCGATCGGATCAATGACATCTTGGCAGAGTTTTTGCAGCTGGCTAAAGACAGGAGCGTCGAGAAATCGCCTTATGCCCTGCATACCGTGATTAAGCAGATTATGCCTCTTCTCGAGAGTGAGTCGTCCTTGGCTGGAATTGAGCTGCGTAAAGAACTGCACCCGGTGCCTGAGTTACTGCTGAACTCGGGAGACATCAAGCAGATGATTCTGAACCTGCATCGTAACGCAGTAGATGCTTGCGACGGGCAAGGCACCGTCACCATTTGCACAGGACTCGATGCAGAACATAGGCCCTTCCTGCGCGTTACTGATACAGGGTGTGGCATTGCTACCGATCTTCTTTCCAGAGTAGGGACTCCGTTTTTAAGTACCAAAGATAACGGAACCGGGCTCGGACTGTCAGTCTGTTACAGTATCGCCAACGCTCACAAGGCCAAGATTGAGATAGAATCAGCAGTCGGCCGCGGCACAGTAGTGACAGTGACCTTCCCATCATCACATGAACATAGCAACTAAGGGCGGCCATGCCGCTCTTTTCTATTGCGCTTGACCATGGTCCTGTGGAATGCTAGTCTTTGTAAAGATAGAAACCGCCTGATGGGAAAACTAACTCGATACTGTACTAAAGGAGGACTTTATGCAGGACAATACTAGCGCTATCCGCTACATACTGTTTGACCTGGACGGAACCCTGCTCAACACTAATAACCTGATTATCGAGTCATTCCGTCACACCTTTGAGGCTCACGGTGTGGCAGTAAGTGACGAAGAAATCTTCCGTCACTTCGGCAAACCCCTGCGTAACCAGTTTGAAATCCTTGCTCCAGACCTGGTAGACGAACTGGTCGAGACCTATCGCAAGTTCAACTGGGACATGCATGATGAACTGACAACCGCCTTCGCCGGCACCACCGAAGTGCTTACCGAACTCGAGCAGCGCGGCTACAGGCTCGCCATCGTTACCTCCAAAATCCGCTCGGTAGTGCTGAAAGGGCTCAGACTGTTTGATATCGAGCGCTTCTTCCCGGTGATGGTCTGCTCCGATGATACCGACAAACATAAGCCAGATCCCGAACCGGTCCTCAAAGCCCTGGAGATTCTCGGGGCTGAGAGTTATCAGGCAGCGATGATTGGCGATAGTCCATTTGACCTGCTGGCCGCCAAGGCCGCCGGAGTGAAAGCTATCGGTGTGCGTTGGTCCAGTTTCCCGGTCGAGTCATTGCATGCTTGCGATCCGGACGCCATGCTCGAAACCCCTGCCGACCTGCTTACGCTATTTCCGCCCGTAGGGGAATAACCCACAGAACGCGCGTTTATCGACCCACTCGGGCGAGCCACCGTCTCGCCCCTACGCCCCGATCCACCGGATGCGCGTACATCGTGGGTCGATGGGTCATCGACCCACCCTGTTGTGGGTTTGCCACCGTCAAACCCTACGACCAAGGCCCGCCTTCGTTGTAGGGGCGGAACATGTTCCGCCCAGACCCACATAACCCGCACATCCGTTGTAGGGGTCGATGGGTCATCGACCCGCCCTGGACACGACATGCCTTTCCCTACGGTATTCCTAAATCTCACACTCAACTCTCACGAACGGAGGGTACTAGAATGAACTTCGCAGATCGCCTTGTAAAGGCTTCCCTTGACAAGAAGAGCCACGTCGTCGTAGGTCTCGACCCCCGCTGGGCATCACTGCCCCAGCAGTTGAAAGACCTCGTCTCGGTCCACAATGGCGTCGAGCCGCAAGCTGCTGCCCTTGCCTACTACCAGTTCAGCAAGGATATCATCGACGCTGTTGCCGACATTGCCGTAGCGGTCAAACCGCAATTCGCCTTCTACGAACAGTTTGGCCCCTGGGGTATGCACTCCTTGGTCCAGACCGTGTCCTATGCTAAGTCCAAGGGGTTGCTTGTCATCGGCGACGCCAAGCGCAGTGACATTGGCAGCACCGCCGAGGCTTATGCTTCCGCCTATCTAGGTTCACCTGCTACAGAAGGCGAGCCGAATTGGACTATGGGTGTAGATGCGCTCACCATCAACGCATATCTTGGTAGCGACGGAGTAAAGCCTTTCCTCAAGTCCGCAGCCCACAGCTATGCCGGCGTCTTCGCCTTGGTCAAGACGTCCAATCCATCCTCTGGCGAACTGCAGGACAAGCATATTGAAGGGCGCCCAGTACATCACATGATGGCTCAGATGGTAAGCGAATGGGGAGAAGCACTCGTGGGCGAATCAGGCTACTCCAGCGTCGGTGCTGTCGTCGGCGCCACCTATCCTGAAGAAGCCGCCGAATTACGCCAGCTGATGCCTAAAACCTGCTTCCTGGTCCCAGGCTACGGAGCTCAAGGTGGCAAAGCCGCCGATGTAGTCCCGTGCTTCAATGATGACGGTCTAGGAGCCGTGGTCAACTCATCTCGAGGCATCATCTTCGCTTATCAGAAGATGGCCGAATACGGGGCCGCCAAGTATGCCGATGCTGCCCGAGTTGCAGCTGAAGCCATGCGGGTTGATATCAACCAGGCATTGCAAACAGCCGGCAAACTCGCTTGGTGATTAAAAACTTGGGAACTAAATAAAGACGCATAAAGGCAAAACCCTCCCAGGTATAGAGAGGTAAATTATGGACACAATTATACCTGGAGGTGAGTGCCGATGAGCGACGCAGATAAGCGGCGCACGAGGCGTCGATTAAGCAATAGTCTTAGGTTTTCACGCAGGTTGGCCCGTGTTCGGGATAAGTGGTCTGAATGGAGTATTCCACCAGTGGTAAGGAACCCCTGGGTGGTTGTTGGTGTGTATGTCGCGATGATAGCTATGGTGGGCTATGCGTGGTTTAGTCAGGGAAGTGCCTGGCAGCAGTATTTTGCCGGCGTAACTCCCGGCAAGCATCATGATTACCTGCCGGATAATGGCTACTTCTATACACCTCACCCAGGTGATATTGCTCCCGGCAACAATCCACCGCCGCCCGTAACTGCCGAGCCAATCACCCCCACAACTGGGGATGATGTAGAGCTTGAACAACCCGGCGAGGAAACTCAGCCAACAGATAACCCGTCTGGGCATGCTAGTGCAGTAACCACTCCCGACCCAAGCGAGGTTGAGGCGAACGAAGGGCCGCCGTCAGGTGAGCCGGCAGTGCCAGTGGTAGCGGCGAATGCCCTGACCCGCCTGGAGTATCCGGTGGAGGGGCAAGTCATCAAACCATATTCCTTGTCCGCTGCCTGGCCAACATTCAACGACTGGCGCGCCCATCTAGCCATGGACTTTTCGGTACCTGAAGGCACCCCTATCGGCGCAGCAGCCAAAGGCACTATTATGGAGATTGCTGAAGAGGACTTCCTCTGGGGAACTGTCATTAAGATTGATCATGGTGGTGGTTGGGTCACCATTTATAGCAATGTATCCGAGCCTACCGTGCAGGTCGGGCAATCTGTCGCAGCCAAGCAGATCATCGGAAAGACCAGCACGAATCCCTATGCAGAACTGATAGAACACCCACACCTGCATTTTGAACTCCATAAAGATGCACAACCCATCGACCCTAGCACCAAACTCCGCTAAGAAGCAACCGGGCCTCTCACGGCCCGGTTTGTTCTTTTCCTGTAAGGCCTCGAGTATCTTGTCCCAATGCCTCATCCCCACTCCAACCTCAAACATCCAGTCTCCAACCTCCAATGATGAGGTATAATCGCCCATTCCTCCCTATATACATGTAGTAGTCCGGCAAATTGCAGGAACTGCCCGTAGCTCAAGGCCTGACGGCATGTACGATCTGCAGCGTACAGGCGGTTGG
>JAWLDB010000052.1:0-14181 GCA_041686915.1 Bacillota bacterium | reverse complement strand
CGGATCACCTTTATCGGCAAGAACAGCAGTACCAACAAAGGCAAGGTGATTAGCAGCACAATTTCTGATACCCGGGCCAAAACAATAATGCCTCGACGCGTCATCTGCCAGCCGAGCAATACCATCAAACTGACGAATATTAGCATTGGCGTGCTAAACAACTGATAACTGTTCACTGTAAACCAGTAGTTCTTGGCGATAATAGCGCTAAAACCTATCTGAACGACAGCGTTCAGCAGCAGATAAATACGCCCTGGCCAGCGTCCGATTGCTTCCTGAATTAGCAGCGGATAGGGTGTACCTGGAAAACGCCTGACCAGGAGATACATGAAGCCGACAATGACCATTACAGCCAGGCCTGATAGCAATATGGAAATTGGTGCCCCTCGGCCAGCGACTTCCGCAACAACCCTGGTGATAGGAAAGACTCCGGTTCCGGCCATCACATTGACCAAGAGTGTGAACAGCTGAAAATCGGTGAGTTTCCATTTGTGTTTTGTCATAGGTACCTCAAATCTGCTTCAGCGGCCGACTGATTGAGTCACGCAACGCACGCTTACGTAAGGGGGCGATTGGCCGCAAATAAGGTGTCCCAAAGGAGTCAATGGACGCCAAGTGGATGATCAGGAACATATAGACAAAAACGATACCAAAACCGCCGAGAGCTGCTGCCCCCAGGATGATTGGGAAGCGTAGCACCCGGAGAGTGAAGCTCTGTACATAGTTGGGGATAGCGAAACTGCCAATTGCTGAAATGGAAACCACTATGACCAGTATCGGAGCCGCCAAATTAGCCTGTACCGCGACCTGCCCCAAGACCAAGGCGCCAACTACACCCAGCGTCTGTCCGAAAGACACTGGCAACCTGACACTGGCTTCGCGAATTAGTTCAAACGCCAGTTCAAACACCAGTGCCTCTATTACTGGGTTAAAGGGCGTCGCCGCCCGGGTACTGGCAAACTCAGTGACCAGGCCGAAAGGTATTATGTCATAGTGAAAGGTAGCTACGGCGACGTAGCCAGCAGTAGCCGTTGTGGCAATAAAGGCCGCCAGCAGCCTGGTGACCCTGGAGAAAACCGCCAGCAGAGGCCTCAGATAATAGTCTTCCGGCGACTGGAAAAAGTCCCAGAAGGCAGCCGGCAAGATAGTGGCCGACGGTGAACCGTCAACGAGGATTGCTATGCGTCCTTCCAAGATGTTGCCAATCACCTTATCCGGCCGCTCGGTATAAATCGTCTGGGGAAAAGGCGATAACGGGTGGTCTTCTGCTGCTTCTTCCAGGAAGGAAGTGTCCAGTAACTTGGTGACCTTGAACGAGCCTAGCCGTTCCATCACCTCGTCAACCAGCTCTTGATCAACCTCGTTCTTGAGGTACACTACGGCTACATCCGTCTCACTCTGGGTACCAAGGCGTACTAACTCTACTTTCAGGTTCACGTTGCGCATATGCCGCCTGATCATGCTGAGGTTTGTGCGCAGGCTCTCCGTGAAACCTTCCCGAGGTCCAATGACGGCGCGCTCAAAGCTTGGTTCTTGGATAGCACGAGTTTCAAACTTCCTGGTTTCAATGCTGCAAGCTTCCGCTTGCTTATCTACCAACAGTATGGTCTGACCTCTCAGCACTGATTCGATACACCCGCTTAAGTTCTGCACAAAGGTCAGTGATTGGGACGAGATAAAATCCCTGGTTAGCTCTTCAATCCCACCAGCAGGTCCTTTGGACTGTTGGAGCTGGGTGATGATTGACTCATGCAGCAGGTCCTCGTCAACCATTTCCCAGAGGAAGCAAATTGCTGCGTTACGTTTATCAGCGCCGATGCGGAACTCACGAATGGAAAAGTCAAAGCTATCGGCAAAAGCCGCTTTCAGTTCCTTCAGGTTGGCCTGAAGTGATGGGGAGAGGGGTTGCTCATACTTCCGATTGGTTGTGCTGGGATTCTTCTTGGCCCCGAACCAGTTGACTAGGACTCGCTCCAGCATGCGCATCATTTCCCACCTCCTGTCCAGTTATTTTTTCCTGAGCCGGGCGAATAATACCAAGAACAAATGCTTTCTTTCGTCTGTAGAAAGGAAAAAGACCACAGTTGCAGAACTACTGTTTTTATAACAACAACCAATTTGATGCTAGCTATTGCTACCATCAAACATGGAAAGAAGGGGGAACAAGCATGCTTGCATTGACCAACGGCAAGGTTTATACCATTGCCAATGGCATCATCGAGCAGGGCACTATCCTGGTCAAAGATGGCAAGATAGCTGCTGTCGGCAAGAGCGTAGAGATACCTGCCGATGCACAAGTGGTTGACCTGGGCGGCCAGGTAGTTATGCCTGGCATGGTCGATCCGAGCACCCGGCTCGGTATCCATGAAGAGGGCTTAGGCGCTAGCGGCTACGATGAGAACGAGGCAACCGCCAAGAGTACGCCACATTTGCGCGTCATCGATGCCATCAAGCCCACGGACATCGCCATCCGCGAGGCAATGACAGCAGGAGTAACCACTGTCGCCGTCACTCCAGGCAATGCCAACGTGATCGGTGGGCAAATCTCGGTGCTGAAGACCTATGGGGATTACGTAGACCAGATGGTTATTAAGGAAACTGCAGGCCTAAGTGTTAACCTCTCGGAGGCTCCCCAAAGGGCTAGGGGAGACGCTGCCGCCATTTTCCTGGAAGAGCTGCAGAAGGCAAAGAATTACTTGGACACCCGCAAACCTGACGATGATAAGTTGGACTACGACCTGAAGCTTCGGGTAATGGTCGAAGTCCTGGAAGGCAGGCTG
Source organism: Bacillota bacterium (assembly GCA_041686915.1). Taxonomy (GTDB): domain Bacteria; phylum Bacillota; class UBA994; order UBA5500; family UBA5500; genus JAWLDB01. Next base: position 11,401 of record JAWLDB010000052.1, on the reverse strand, counting down.
CCCGTATTCATGCAGGGCGTGAAATCCCATGATATTCTAAACGCCATTGAACTGGCAGATGAATGGGGCTTCAAGCTGATTATTGAGCGTGGGTTGGAAGCACACCTGGTAGTGGATGAGATCAAGCAGAGCGGCGCTCCCTTGATTATTGGCTCCATCATGGGTAACCGGCGTGGAGACACCAGGACGACTTCTCATCGCACCCCTGGCATCACGGCTGTCGCCGGCATCCTCACAGCTTTGAGCACCCAGCATCCAGCCACTCCGGCTGAGCATACGCTGGTACAAGCTGCTTTGGCTCGCCGGGAAGGCATGACTGAAGACGATACCTTGGCTGCGTTGACCCTGGCTCCAGCCAAGATCCTTGGCATGGGCGACAGGCTTGGCAGCATTGAGGTAGGCAAAGACGCCGATCTGGTGGTTATGTCCGGCCACCCACTGAGCGTTTTCACCAAGGTACAGAAGGTATATGTAGACGGCCAGTTGGCCTTTGACAGGGAAGGAGGGGTCTGCTGATGCTATACGCATTTACTAATGCTACGCTGCATACCGTCTCTGCTCAGGGAGTAATCGAGAACGGCACCGTAATGGTGCAAGACGGCAAGATTGCTGGCATTGGCCAGGGCATAAACATACCGGCTGAAGCCAAAGTGATCGATTGCAGCGGCAAGCATATCACTCCTGGCCTGGTTGAGTGCCACTCGCACCTGGTTGCCCACGACTGGAGCGCGCAGATGGCAGAGGCAGATGCCGGCTCAGGCGGACTAGGCCCGGCTGTTACCCCGGACGTCGACTACTACTGGAACTTTGACCCGCATCACCGCCACCTGCTCCATGCTATGCGTGCCGGAGTGACTACGGCTTCTATTCGCCCAGGCAGCGGCAAGGTGATCAACGGGGTTGGTTTTGTAACCAAAATGAAGGGCAAAGGCCGCAAGGAAATGGTGATCAAGCGCTGCGACGGCCTGAAACTGGCGTTTGGCGAGAACCCAAAGCGCAGCTTTGGCAGCCGGGGCCAGATGCCTTCCACCCGTATGGGTACAGCAGCTCTGCTACGTGAGGCTCTGATCAAGGCGCAAGAGTATATGCGTAAGCAAATGGCAGCAGAGAACGACCCGGAGAAAAAGGGTCCGCCGTTTGACCGCAAGCTTGAGCCCATCGTCAGCTTGCTCAAGGGCGAGATCCCGGCGCGCGTGCATGCACACCGCCATGACGACATCATGACGGCGCTCAGGATTGCTGAGGAGTTCGGTTTCAAAGTGAGCATCGAACATACCACAAGCGGTCACCTGATTGTTGATGAGCTGAAGAAGCGTGATGTTCCTTGCGTAGTGGGCCCAACCTTTGGCACTCGCGGAAAAGTGGAAGTCAATGACCGGTCATACGAAACTCCTGGTGTTCTCGAGCGTGCCGGCCTGACTGTCGCCATCACCACCGACGCATCCGTGATGGCTATTGACTTCCTGCGCACCTCTGCGTCGCTCAGCTTGCGCTACGGGATGACTCCCGAAGGAGCTTTACAGGCCATCACCCTCAACCCAGCCAAGATTTTATGCATCGATGAGCGGGTTGGAAGTCTGGAAGTTGGCAAGGACGCGGACTTGGTAATCTTCTCAGAGTATCCGCTGGAACTGACGGCGGTAGTCGAGCAGACTTTCGTCAATGGAGAGCTCGGTTACGACCGCTCAGTCTATCAGGAAGATTGGGAAGTCGCGGGCATCATCCGCCCGTAGGGGGAGACCTTGAAACGCGGGGACAGTCCCCGCGTTTCACAACTAACCGAGCCTGGGAACCGCGGTTCCCAGGCTCGGTCATTCTTACGCCTGTCTTGGCACAACTTCCCCCCTGTGCTACTGTGATTAGTGAGAAGATAATCAGAAATGGGGGAGTGAGCGGTGAAACTGACAGGCAGCCATATCAATGGCCAGGTACAAATTGTGGCCATCGGCTCGCAAATACTCTACAGAAGCAAGTCAAATCCCTTAAAACGGTCGGGAGGATTGCGTCGCCTCCTGCTAATGCTGGGTTTAACCGGTGTAATCTATTTATGGTTTAGACGCAAAGGAGATAACGGTTAAGGCTGCTACAACCAAAACGAGTCCAATGAAAAAAACCGCCTGTTGCCAGGCGGTTTTGATCTCTGTCTATGCAATGTTTACTTGTCGCCGCGGCCGAAGAGCTTACCGCTGCCCGCAAACAGGAAGAGCGGAAGACCGAAGCCGAGTAGGGCGATAAGGAACCTATCCATCACTGTTTCCCTCCTCAAATCTTTGTTAATTCGAGTATAGGATATTTTCGCCGACCGGTCAATACATTGTATACAAAGTACAAATAGCAAAATAACTCATGCAAGCTAGAATGTAATTACTAATTTAAATTGAGCGACAACATTTTACTTATGGCTAATATCCATTTACATTAACTGTCTGCGATTGACAGGCTTTTGCTGAAACCTCTATACTAAGTGAAGTAGGCTGTATAACAGGGTTTTACCGCGCCAAAAGGTGGATGAGACTGCAACCTCGCGTGAACCTTTTTGAGCCGGAAATGACAAACCTGATGCCAACTCAGGTAGAACCCTTGTTAGGGGAGAAGGAGGAGAATTTGCGCAAATGAGGTTGAACTACTTACTGGCACTACTAGCCCTCGTAGCCGTCTTGGCAGGGGCAGCCTATTTTGCCTACCGTCCCCTGGCTGAGTCGATCACTCTAGGCCTGGACATCAAGGGTGGCATCACTGTGCTGCTAGAGGCTGTGGAGTCTGAAGGCTCACCCCAGATTGACGATGACGCAATGGACCGTGCGGTCGCTATTCTCAACAACCGTATTAACGGATTGGGAGTTGTGGAACCGCAAATTCAGAGGGAAGGTGCCCGCCGTATCCGGATTTCATTGCCCGGTTACAGCGATCAGGAGAAGGCTCTTTCCATCCTCGGCAAGACTGCTTTGCTCGAGTTCCGCGACATGGAGAACAACGTGTTCCTCACAGGTGACAATCTAAAGGAAGCCCGTGAGCAGCTCGCCCAAAACGGCACTGCCTATGTAGAGATCAAGTTGGACGCCGAAGGCGGGCGCAAGATGCTGGAGTACACCACTGCCCAAGAGGGTAAGGGCTATCTCTTCATTACCCTGGACGGTGCGCTGATTTCCTACCCATTCATCAAGAGTGCTGTTGGGGCTGAAGGCATCATCGACAATATGGGTAGCCTGGAAGAAGCCCGTAACTTGGCCATTATGCTGCGTTCGGGCGCGCTGCCGGTCAAACTTGATGTACGTGACTTCCGCGCTGTCGGACCGACTCTGGGTGCCATTTCGTTGCAGAAGAGCATTCAAGCTGGTCTTGTAGGCATCGGACTGGTACTTGTGTTTATGTTGATCATGTACAGGGCATTCGGCCTCTTGGCCAATGTTGCTCTGGCACTATATACTCTGCTTACGCTCGGTCTTCTGGCTGGCATTGGAGCGACTCTGACACTACCTGGTATCGCTGGCTTGGTGCTCGGCATCGGCATGGCGGTTGACGCAAACATCATCATCTTCGAGCGCATCAAGGATGAACTACGCAATGGCCGCTCGATGCGCGCCTCAGTCATCCACGGTTTCCGGCGAGCGCTCCTGACTGTTGCTGACGCTAACATCACTACGCTGATTGCTGCCGGTGTGCTTTACTACTTCGGCACTGGACCAATCCGCGGATTTGCCGTCACACTGTCACTGGGCATTGTGGTCAGCATGTTTACTGCGGTAGTAGTGACCCGCTTCCTGGTCAACCTGCTGGTAGGGGCTAACCTGACCAAGTCTGCGGCCATCCTCGGAGTTGGGGAGGTGGCGAAATAATGAACATCATTGGACAACGCAAGAAGTTCTATGTTCTTTCGCTTATTCTGATCGCTATAGGCCTCGGCTCACTTATGTTCCGCGGCCTCAACTTAGGGATAGACTTCAAGAGTGGTACCATTTTGGAAGTTGACCTGAAAGAGAGTTTCACTACCGGTGAAGTGCGCGAAGTGTTGGAGACTTTTAACCTCGGCAACGCCAGCATTCGTTCCCTCGGCACTTCCGGAACTGAAGTGGAGATCCGTACTGAGACCTTGGAAGAGGGTCAGCTGGAACAGGTCTTGGCCGGCTTACGCTCGCAATGGCCCGATCTAACGGCCCAAATCCCGGCCCAGGTCGACCCGATCTTCAGTGTAGAACTAGTGCGTCAGGCGCTCATCGCTCTGTTGATTGCCTCGGCCTTGATGGTCGGGTACATCACCTGGCGCTTTGAGTTCAAGTTCGCAATTTCAGCCATTTTGGCACTGCTGCACGATGTGTTCCTGGTGCTAGGCGTTTTCTCGATCCTGCAGATTGAAGTGAACAGTGAGTTCGTTGCAGCGATTTTGACTATCGTAGGTTACTCTATCAACGACACGATTGTTATCTTCGACCGTATTCGGGAGAACCTGCAGCTGGCTAAGCGTCGATCCGACACTGAAAAGATTGTGAACGACAGTATCCTGCAAACATTGGTACGTTCCATCAGTACATCCTTTACCACGCTCCTGGCTATCGGCGCAGTGCTGATCTTCGGCGGCGTAACACTGAAAGCTCTGGCTAGCGCCTTGGTAATCGGTGTAGTTGCAGGAACCTACTCATCCATCTTCGTTGCCAGCTCGGTCTGGGTAGACTGGAAGCAACGTGAGAGCGTCAAACGTCACGCTTAATAGGTAGTAAACTGAACGGTCAAGGCCAGGCGATAGCCTGGCCTTTGCTTTTGTAGGGGCAACACACCAAGAAAACCTGTTATAATTAAGCATGAGCTTGTACTTATGAAACCAAACACAATACAAGGGGAGAGACTTGTGGCCGAATACACACCGATGATGCAGCAGTTCCTGAGCATTAAAAGCGAGCATCAGGACTGCATTCTGTTTTTCCGTATGGGAGACTTCTACGAAATGTTCTTTAGTGATGCCGAGGAAGCTTCGCGCATATTGGACATTACGCTCACCGGAAGAGACGCTGGGCAGGCCGAGCGCGTCCCTATGTGTGGCGTACCTTATCATGCAGCCGAAGGCTATTTGGCCAAACTAGTCGCCCACGGCAAAAAAGTCGCCATTTGCGAACAGGTTGAAGACCCGGCAACCAGCAAAGGCATCGTGCGTCGGGAGGTAGTGCGCATTGTCACCCCTGGCAGTGTACTGGATGCTAATATGCTGGATGCAGGTAAGGCTAACTACCTGGCAGCAGTCACTCTGCATGCCGGTACATACGGATTGGCGAGCGTCGATTTATCGACCGGCGAGATACTGATGGGGGAGTATAGCGGGAGCAGTCTACCTGCTAGCTTGATAGACGACTATCTAAGGCTCGCGCCGAGCGAAGCTATTCTGTCCGCTGAACTGGCGGACAACGAAGCCTTAAGACACCTACTAGCGGCTGCCGGCACCAGCTCGATCACGGTCCTGCCGGATGGGCCGGTAGCCTTTAACTTACATGAGCAGTTTGACCAAGAAGCGCTGGCCGCGTTCAACCATCTGTCTGCAGCGCTGCAGGCAGTAACCGCGGCGATCAACTACCTGATGGAGTTACAAAAGCATGACCTGCCACATCTGCGACTACCACGACTTCTGGGACAGCAGAATGTGATGTACCTGGATGTGGCGACGCGACGCAACCTGGAGCTTTTGCGCAGCAACCGCAACGAGAGCCAAGAGGGGTCGCTGCTCTCGGTACTCGATCATACTGTTACGGCTCTGGGATCCCGCGAGCTAAAACGGTGGATAACCGAGCCGTTGCGCGATAGTCGTGCCATCGGGGAGCGTTTGGAGGCCGTAGAGGAACTGGTGCAGAGCAGTTTGCAACGTGATGCCTTGCGCAGCCTGCTGCGGGGAGCTTATGACCTGGAGCGGCTTGCTGGCCGGGTAGCGACAGGGCTGGCGAACGCCCGTGACCTGATGGCGCTGAATACAACCATGCTGAAGCTACCAGAGCTGAGGCAGTGTCTGGGCCAGTTTCAGGCACATATGCTGCAGGAGATACCCGCCGGTTTTCAGCTGCTTCCGGACCTGACTGATACACTGGCGCGTGCTCTGCACCCTGAACCCCCCGTCAGCTTGCGAGAGGGCGGAATATTTGCCAACGGCTGGAATGAGCAGATTGACCAGCTGCGCAGTGCCGGGAAGAATGGCAAGCGCTGGTTGGCTGATCTGGAAAGCAAGGAACGCGAGCAGACAGGCATCAAGTCGCTGAAGGTCGGCTTCAATAAAGTCTTCGGATACTACTTGGAAGTGACCAAATCGAACCTCTCGCAGATACCAACCCACTATGTCCGTAAGCAGACCTTGGTCAATGCTGAGCGGTTCATTACCGATGAGCTTAAGTCCCAGGAGGACGCCATCCTGGGCGCGGAAGAACGTCTAAAGACTCTCGAGTATGAGCTGTTTCTGCAGTTGCGTGAACAAGTGGCCTCCTACGTGCCAGCTGTGCAGGAAAACGCTCGTCTCTTGGCGCAACTCGACTGCCTGCAGTCACTGGCGGAGGCTGCTGTACGAGGCCGCTACTGCAAACCACAGATTGCTCTTGATGGCAAACTAGACATTCGTGGCGGGCGGCACCCGGTGGTGGAACAGGTAGTAGGGCGTTCCACTTTTGTGCCTAATGACCTTAGCATGCAGAGCGGTGAGCTCTTGATCATCACTGGCCCCAACATGGGCGGTAAATCGACCTACATGCGCCAGGTAGCCTTGATTGTGCTGATGGCACAGATGGGCGGTTTTGTGCCAGCTGACCAGGCCACCATCGGCCTGGTTGACCGCATTTTCACGCGGGTAGGAGCAGCTGATGACCTTTTCTCAGGACAAAGTACCTTTATGGTCGAAATGGTGGAGAGTAAAACGGCCCTGACCGAGGCCACCAATGACAGCCTCATCCTCTTTGATGAGCTGGGGCGCGGGACCAGCACCTATGACGGCATGGCTATCGCCGAGGCTATTATCGAGTATGTGCATAGCAACATCCAGGCCAAGACCCTGTTTTCCACCCATTATCACGAGTTGACCGCTCTGGCGGACCGCCTGCCGAGCGTGCGCAATCTCAGCTGTCAGGTGGCTGAGCAACGCGGCGAGTTAATCTTTCTGCGCAGAGTGGTTGAAGGCAAGGCAGATCGGAGCTATGGAGTGAATGTAGCCAAAATGGCAGGCCTTCCACAGCCCGTGATCGCCCGCGCAAGGCAGATTCTGCGCCGTTTGGAGCAGAAGTCGCCCCAGGAAGTTGGCGCCCTGCAGCTGACGCTCGGGGATATGCTGGAGCAAACTGCTGAGGAGATAGCCGCATCCCAGGAGCCGCCTGCAGAACAGCAGCTGGTCGTGGATGAACTGCAGCAAGTTGATATCAACCGATTGACACCGTTGGAAGCGCTCAATCTGTTGCATGCATGGCGCAAGCGGTTGCAGGAGGTGTAAGATGCCAAGAATTCATGTTCTATCGGACGATATTGCCAATCAGATTGCGGCTGGCGAGGTAGTAGAACGACCGGCCAGTGTTGTCAAGGAATTAGTAGAAAACGCCATTGACGCAGGGGCCTCGCACCTGGACCTTGAGATCCGCGAAGGCGGAACCAAAGAAATCACTATTAGCGATAACGGCTGCGGCATGAGCAGTGAAGATGCCTGCCTGGCTTTTGAACGGCACGCTACCAGTAAGCTGCAGTCTGCATCAGACCTGTTTAGCATCAACACCCTGGGTTTCCGGGGTGAAGCATTGCCTAGTATCGCATCCGTTGCCAAGGTGACGCTAATCACTCGGGAACAGACGGCTGATAACGGCCACAAGCTGGTGATCGATGGGGGGCAACGCGAGCCTCTGCTGCCATGGGGTACTCCTCCAGGCACCCGCATCTCTGTTGCTGATTTGTTCTATAACACCCCAGCCAGGCGCAAGTTCTTAAGTTCGCCCCAGGCAGAAGCCGGCCGCGTGCGGGATGCAGTGGCCAGGCTTGCTTTAGCCGCGCCGCAGGTGGCGTTCCGGCTCACCCAAGATGACCGCATAGTGCTTGAAACTCCAGGCAACAATAGCTTGATAGACACCATTTTGGCACTATATGGGCGTGACGTAGCCAGCCAACTGATCAGGGTACAAAACAGTGCTGCAGGCGTTAGCGTCAATGGCTATATCAGCCGTCCGGAGCTTACTCGCCACAACCGGCGTGACCAGATAATCATCCTTAACGGGCGCGTAGTACAGTGCAGGAGCCTGAGCTTCGTCTTAGAGGAAGCATATCGCTCGCTGCTGCCCAGCAAGCGGCATCCGTTGGCCTTCCTAGCCATCACGCTCCCGGCCGAGTCGGTCGATGTCAACGTCCATCCGGCCAAAACGGAGGTACGCTTGCGCGAGGAGCGCCAGGTTACCTCAATTGTTCTGCGCATCCTGCGTACAGCCCTGCAGTTTGAGGCTGAGCGCGTCCCGGTCGCGGCGGCCAAGCAAACAGCCGTCAGCTGGGAGCCCGAACCGGATGTAGTTCAGGAGCGGGTGCGTTCCTGGGAACCTACAGTGCAAGAACCGGTAGTGCCTGTTAGCATATACAGGGCCAAAGAACCACCTATACGCTTGACCATCAACAACAGTGATGGGACACCTGACCCTGGAAAGAACAATCATAACTCAGCCGTTACTCCAACAGAGGCACCAACGTCAGCACCTTACAGATTAATCGGTCAGGTGCTAAACAGCTACATACTGGTGGAGCGGGAGGGAGGCATGCTACTCGTAGACCAGCATGCTGCCCATGAAAGAGTAATTTATGAGCAATTGGTTGGTAGGGAAGAGCAACGTACTAGCCAGAGCTTGCTAGTGCCATACTCGCTGGAGCTAGCCCCGCGAGAAGCAGCACTGATGGATACGCTGCAGTCTGAACTGGCGGGCTTGGGGTTCGAAGTCACCCATTTTGGTGGTAGCAACTGGCTGCTGCGCAGCTTGCCTGATATCTATCGGGGGCGTTTCCGCCCTGAAGACTTTGCTGATTTGCTGGCTGACATGGCCAGCGGAACGAGCAACCTAAAACCTAACGAGCTGCGGGAAAGGTTACTGATCCGGGTGGCCTGCAAGACGGCTATCAAGGCGGGTCAACGCCTGCATAACGCTGAGATGATCGAGCTGCTGGATAAGCTATGGCAGTGCCAGTTGCCCTATACATGCCCGCATGGCCGCCCAACTGCTTTGCGCTACAGCCCGGAGCAGCTGTTTAAGATGTTTCATCCGTAACGAAAAGAAAGCGTAGGAGGATGCTATGGAAAGGCTGTTGGTGATTGTCGGCCCTACGGCAGTAGGCAAGACGGACACATCCATACTTTTGGCTAAGCGTCTGCACGGCGAGATCATCTCTGCAGACTCCATGCAGATCTATCAGGACATGGATATCGGCACTGCCAAGCCCAGTTTGGAAGAACGGCAGGGCATCCCTCACCATCTGCTGGACATCATTGCCCCCGGGGAGAGTTTCAGCGTTGCCGACTATCAAGAGCTGGCCCGTAAGACCATCAGCGAAGTGACTAGCCGCGGAAAGCTTCCTATTCTGGTGGGCGGTACAGGACTATATGTGCGTGCTGTTATTGACCCGTATAACTTCATTCCGGCTGATACTGACTGGAAGCTGCGTGAGCATCTTAAGGCCCAAGCTGCTGAGGCAGGCATAGAAGCGCTTTATAACTGGTTAAAGGAGGTAGACCCCAAAGCTGCGGAGCGCATCCATCCCAATGATGAACGCAGGATCATCCGTGCCCTGGAAGTGTACCAGACAACTGGGGAGCCGCTGTCATTCTGGGAGCAACAGGTAGACCGGGAAGAGCGTTACGACGTGCTGATGGTTGGCCTGACGAGGCCACGCGAGCAGATTTACGACAGGGTGAACCGCCGGGTGGACTTAATGGTCGAGGCCGGGCTGATTGAGGAGGCCAAGACACTCCTTGCCCAGGGTCTGGACCAGAACTTCATCGCCAGGCAGGCCATCGGCTATAAGGAGTTGTTTAACTACCTGCAAGGCAGGGAGACGCTGGATGAAGCGCTGGAGAAGCTAAAGCTGAATACGCGCCGCTATGCGAAGAGGCAGCTCACCTGGTTCCGAGCTGATCCTCGCATAAACTGGCTAGATGTGAACCTATACCAGAGCGCTAGCGGGGTAGTCGACGAAATCATGCAGATGGTTGCAGCCAAATGGAAAATAGTATAAAATGTCATACAGATAACCGAGGGACGGGTGGAAAATTATTATTCACTGCATCTTGGGTACAATCTTATCCCAGAGAGAGATAAAGGGGGCGGCCGTATTGAACAACAAATCCAGCATCAACCTGCAGGACACATTCCTCAACCAAATGCGCAAGGAGAACGTGCCAGTTACCATCTTCCTGGTGAACGGATACCAGCTGAAGGGGATTGTGAAGGGGTTCGACAACTTCACGCTTGCACTGGAGACAGAAGGCAAACAGCAACTGGTCTATAAGCACGCTATCTCAACTGTCGCGCCATTCCGTCCGGTAAATATCAGCATGAGTTCGGCTCCAGATCAGGAATAGACAGCACAAACCGCCAACACTGGTTGGCGGTTTTTTGTTAACATGTGGTACACTGTTATTGAGGTGATATACTATGCCACAGATTAAGTTCAGGGGAACGGACGTAAGCAAACTAAGTCCTGTTACCAAAATGCTAGTAGACGAGTTGACAACGGCTGTGGACTGTCCACGCGACCACTTCACGCTGGAATGTATCCAATCGACCTACATACAAGACGGGGCGGTAGTAGCAGGCTACCCGTTTGTTGAAGTCGCCTGGTTTGACCGTGGGCAGGCAGTACAGGACCAGGTAGCTAGAATCATCACCAAACACATGCAGCTGATTGGCTATGAAAATGTAGACATCTTCTTCACAGTATTTGAGAAAGCCAGGTATTACGAGAACGGTGACCATTTCTAGTTCATTAAAAGAGGATGCAAAACTGCCCGCCAAAACAGGCGGGCAGTTCTTATTGCCCTATATAGATTGGGCTGGTGCAGATGAAGTCCGCTCCCGTCACTACGAGGTAATAGCACTGCTGCCCGCCCGTGAACTCAACCTCCACTTCGTTTACTTTTGTCCCGTCATAAGCTGCACCTGCTTCGAACTGATGTAGAGGCTTGTCTAGACCACTTTGATAAAGTGCCAGTTGGTATTCACCTTGGACCACTGCCTGAAGAGTTATCTCCATTTCCAGCTTGGTTCCTGGTGGTATGCCTTGCACAATATCTCCCACCCGATAGCTCCCGTCGTCAGCTGTAATCGCTAGGGTCGCCAGCCCTCCGAACCGGCTGGCGATTGTCCTGCCTTGGCGAAGGGCTTGGTTGATTGTTTCCGGGGAAGCGCTACCGCCGGTGTCTATCCATGTG
>JAWLDB010000051.1:0-14190 GCA_041686915.1 Bacillota bacterium | reverse complement strand
GAGCACCCAGTGCATGCGTTCCAGTCCCGGCCTGCTCCCAAAGCGCCCCAGGGATGAGATATAGTCCAACGCATTCTGATAATCCACTTTGCTGCCTCCTATTGTCGTACATGGAGATATTATACCCTGATTGTTGCCTCCACAACGATTAATGGTCTCGGGTGAGATGCGACAAAAAAGGAAGCAGCAAAAACTGCTTCCTTGCGCGCTTGAGTTTAGACCGGATAGCCTTCACGTTTGGCCTTCTCAGCCAAATCAAAGTCAACACGGTACTTGCCAGCTTCACGCTCTTTGAGATACTTGAGCGCTACCTGTGGGAAGAGGGCATATGAAAGCACGTCTTCATCTTTTTCCATGTAGAGCGCTATATCCTGCCTAGCAGTGTCCAGCTCAGGCTCGAGTACATCAGCCGGCCGCACTGTGATCACCTTTGAGTCACCGATCAGCTTCCGGCGGAACTCTTCATCAATCGGGCCGGGAGCGCGACCATATAGCCCCATCAGATAGTTCTTAACCTCGTTGGAGACGAGTTTGTAACGCTCACCGCCTACCACGTTCAACATCGATTGAGCGCCAACCATCTGGCTGAATGGAGTGACAAGTGGCGGGAAGCCAAGATCCTGACGTACCTTAGGCACTTCCTGCAGCACTGTAGGCAGCTTGTCAATCTGGGAACCCAATTGGGAGATGAAATTGGAAATCATGCCGCCAGGCATCTGGTAACGCAACACATTTGCATCAACCTGATATACAGACGCATTCTGTGCCTGAGGATACTTGACCTTGATTTCCTTCAGCTTCTCGGAGATTTCGCTGAGCAAGCTGAGATCAAGCCCGGTGTCATAAGGTGTGTTCTGCAGCACAGCAACCATTGGCTCCGTAGCTGGCTGGGATGTACCTAACGCCAAAGGCGATAGTGCACAGTCAACAGTGTCCACCCCTGCCTCGATGGCCTTCAGATAAGTCATGCTGGCCATACCACTGGTGTAGTGGGTGTGCAGCTGAATTGGTACATTCACAAATTCCTTAAGCTTCTTCACCATGTCAAATGCTTCATACGGAGCGAGGATGCCCGCCATATCCTTAATACAGAGGGAATCAATGCCAATCTCCAACAATTCTTTAACAACCTTCACGTAGGTATCGAAGTTGTGTACCGGGCTGATGGTATAGACAACGGTGCCCTGAACATGCGCACCCGCCTGCTTGGAAGTACGGATGGCAAGTTCCATATTGCGAACATCATTTAGACCATCGAAGATGCGGATGATATCCATACCGTTCTCCACAGCCTTGTTCAGGAAAGCTATCACGACGTCGTCGGGATAGTGGCGATAACCCACCAGATTCTGACCGCGCAACAGCATCTGGAGTTTGGTATTAGGCATACGCTTGCGGAATGTACGCAGCCTTTCCCACGGGTCTTCATTCAGATAACGCAGGCAGGAATCGAAAGTTGCTCCACCCCACATCTCTATGGAAGAGAAGCCAACCTGATCCATCATCTCCATTACCGGAAGCATGTCCTCCGTCTTCATACGGGTAGCCCACAGGGACTGATGACCATCCCGCAGGGTAGTATCCATGATCTGCACTCGTTTTTCAGCCAACATAATCACCCCTTGCTTGTTATACAGCCCGGGAGCTGCCGTACCCAACTCTTGACCAAACGGCGTGAGCCAGGCTAGCAAAACCTTAGGCTACAGCGACTTCTAATCGATCTAGATTAATCATTGTTTCGCGAAGTTTCTGCTAAGAACATTGTATACAGAATATCTCTATCGACGCAACACCTAAATACCCGGCAATCCACACATTGTGGCAAGCTGCCAGGCAGATGGAACGCAAAACCAAACAAACTCCGCCACTGCTAACCTTTCCCGCCAGCAGTCACCCTATTCCTGTACTGTAGCACGTGCATTGACTACAACGCATATACTGCAATGCAGGCGCTAGACAAAGGTAGTCGCCGCGTCTGCATATTGAGAAAGGAGGTCATACGTACATGACTCGTCGCTTATGGATACTCGCCTTGGTTGTTGTAGTGGCCTTAGCAGGCACTGCTGGATGGTTGTTTATGCGAACCGAGGGAAAACCGCTGGAGGACATTGTTTTGTCCGAGGTCATCCACTCGATCTTCTACACACCGCAATACGTAGCCTTACATAAGAACTTCTTCGTTGAAGAGGGACTGAATGTGCGCCTCGACGTGGCTCAGGGCGCTGACAAAGGCGCCGCAGCGTTGCTGTCGGGAAGTGCCCAGTTTGCCTTGTTTGGGGCTGAACAGGCTGTTTATGCTACCAAACAGGGTGCAAGCAACCCGATTGTGGCTTTCGCCATTCTGACCCAGCGCGATGGTTCCTTTCTGGTAGGACGTCAGGAAGAGCCGGAGTTTGATTGGGCAAAGGTAGGCGGCAAGACGATTATTGGCGGACGCAAAGGCGGAGTGCCACAGATGGTGCTTGAGTGGATTTTGAAGCAGAACGAAGTAACACCGTTTGAAGATGTTGATGTCATTCAGAACATCGCACTGAATGCTACGGCCCAGGCCTTCAAAGAGGGCACCGGGGACTATGTCCAGCTTTGGGAACCTGGTCCTACTCTGCTGGAACAGGCTAATGCAGGTAAGATTGTCGCTTCTCTCGGCGCATCCAGCGGTAAGCTACCTTACACCGTTTTTCACGCTACAGGCAAATACATTAAAGAGAATCCAAAAACCGTACAGAAGTTCACGAATGCTATTTACCGCGCCCAGCTATGGGTTCAAGCCAACTCTGCCCAGGAAATTGCCCAGACCATAGCTCCATCCTTCCCTGATACTGACCTTGAACTGATTGCCCAGGTTGTGCAGCGTTATAAGGACCTCGATATTTGGGCATCAGACCCGATACTCGAAGAGGAGCTTCTGGATCACCTGCAGGACGTAATGATTGAGGCAGGGGAGCTGGACGGAAAAGTTAACTACGACGATATTGTGAACACCACTTTCGCCGAGAAGGCAGTCAAGACCGTTAAATAAGCCGAGACAGGGGGAGCGCGCATGCCATTCATTGAGCTAAAGGACATTTCTCTAAAGTACATGACGCTGGAAGGTGAAACACATGCCCTGAGCGGACTATCTATTGACGTGGAGCAAGGGCAATTTGTGGGCATTGTGGGACCCAGTGGCTGTGGCAAGAGCACATTGCTCTCCCTGATTGCCGGCCTGATAAAGCCAACTTCCGGGCAGGTATTGGTAGGCGGTACGCCTGTTAAAGGTCCCTCGGCCCAGGTCGGATACATGCTGCAACAAGATTATCTGTTTGAATGGCGCACCATTGAGCAGAACTGCCTGCTGGGCCTGGAGCTGACAGGTAGCGCCATTCGGGAAAGCAGTCGCCAACAGGTGGCAGAAATGCTTACAGACTATGGACTTGGTAGCTTCCAAAAAAGCTACCCGCGCCACCTTTCCGGTGGAATGCGACAGCGCGCAGCGCTTGTCCGCACCTTGGCCACGAGTCCCGATGTATTGCTGTTGGATGAACCGTTTTCGGCGCTGGACTACCACACCCGATTAGCGATGCAGGAGGAAGTTTATGAAATACTTCGGGCGGCGCGTAAGACTGTGCTCCTGGTGACTCACGACATACCAGAAGCAGTCGCTATGTGTGACCGTGTTTACGTGCTGACCAAGCGACCTGGAAGAGTAAAAGCGGATATCCACATAGAGCTGGCAGAGGTGAGGCCTAGCCCAATGCAG
This sequence comes from Bacillota bacterium, assembly GCA_041686915.1. GTDB lineage: Bacteria > Bacillota > UBA994 > UBA5500 > UBA5500 > JAWLDB01. The sequence goes on along the minus strand of JAWLDB010000051.1, from coordinate 10,451 downwards.
GCCAGAAAGGCACCAGAGTTTGGCAAGTTCTTCAATCGCATTTGGGAGGAGCTGGATGTACATGTTCAACCCGTTGAACTCACTTCGAAGTAGCATAATACAGTCCGGAGAGACTCCCGATCACGGCGCTTACCTCTGGGCGCAATGGAAGCGCAAGGCCTCCATCATCACGGTACAGGTCACAATGCTGGTAGCGTTCTTTGCCCTTTGGGAAGTTGCGGCACGAGCAGGCTGGATCGACCCGTTCTTGCTAAGCCAACCTAGCCGCATCTGGGGTACACTGGTTAAGCTGCACAGTGACGGTAGCCTCTATCACCATCTCCTGGTGACTTGCACAGAAACAGCCATCGGCTTCATCCTTGGTACACTACTCGGCACGATCGTCGCGATAGCGCTTTGGTGGTCTGATTTCCTGGCTAAGGCGCTTGACCCCTATCTGGTAGTGCTGAACAGCATGCCCAAGATTGTGCTAGGTCCTCTGTTTATCGTCGTACTGGGAACCAACCAGACCGCAATCATTGCGATGGCTCTGGCTATCTCACTGATTACCACCATCATGGTAGTGTTTACTGGCTTTCAGGAGGTTGACCGCAATCTGGTTAAACTGGTTAAGACCTTTGGCGCAAGCCGAATGCAGGTCATGACCAAAGTGATAGTTCCGGCCAGCATCCCTACGATCATTGCTGCTCTAAAGGTAAACGTAGGCCTGTCGTGGGTTGGTGTAATTGTTGGTGAGTTCCTGGTATCACGGGCAGGACTTGGCTATCTTGCCATCTATGGAGGCCAGGTGCTAAACATGAATCTGGTCATGACCAGCGTCTTACTGTTGGCAGTAGCCGCCGCCCTGATGTATCAGATGGTAGCCTGGCTGGAAAAGCGCTACCTGGCATCAAGAGAAGGGGAAGCACGACACTAGCGCAGGAATATTGCCCTAAGAGGAGAACTGTTATCATAAGTACTTCGCAAGGGGAAGTGGCAGGTCAATGAACAACCAGGAAATAAAACAGTTGCTCCAGGTGGGGGACCTTCTCAGTTTTGAACCTGCTCAAATTGCAGGGCAAAGAGAACCTTACCCCATCCTGTCAATTGACGGGCAGTTGGTCAAGGTATCAACCCCGGATGGCTTTCGCCTGTTGCCGCTGCAGCTCTTGGCCATGTGTAAGCGTGAAGGCCGGCTGCAGGTTAATGGAGCACTGCTTTGACGACAAACAAGAGGAGCACCCGCGGGTGCTCCTCTTGTTTCACGCATGTAGTGCTGAAGAACGGATGTGATAACGGGCCAAGGCCAGGTCGAGAACCGAGTTGACCAACTGACCATAGGAGTATCCAGCAGCTTCGGCTGCTACAGGATAGTCGCTGTAACCTGGGGCCAGGCCAGGCAGCGGATTGATCTCGATGACGTAGGGCACCCCGTCGTTCGAGAGACGAAAATCAACGCGACCCAGGTCTCGGCAGCCTACTGCACGGTAGGCGGCTTTGGCTGTCTCCTGCAGGAGCCGGGAAGTGAACTCATCAATCGGCGCGGGACAAAGGAAGTTGCTGCGATCGGTCCACTGCTTCTTGTACTCGTAAGAGTAGACTCCATTGGTCTCAGCCGGCACATGAACAAAGCTAACTTCCATCACAGGGAAGGCAGTTAGGTTGTCGTTACCTAAGATGCCAACAGTAAACTCGCGTCCGTCTACAAACTCCTCTACCAGAGCCGGCTGTTTATAGGTACGGGTGATATAGGCTACCCGCTCTCGTAAGCTAGCTTCGCAGTTCACCTTGGATTCTGGACAAATGCCCATGCTAGAGCCTTCGTGGGCCGGTTTAACAAATAAGGGGAACTGCAGAGTGTCATCCAGCACATCCATGGCCGAATAGAACACTTGGAATTTTGGCGTTGGAACCCTGCCGTGCTGCAGGAGTTTCTTAGTCGTAGGTTTATCGAGACTGACGGCCAATGTCAGGACATCAGAACCGGTATGAGGAATACAAAGCATCTCCAACAAAGCCGGAACCTGTGCCTCCCGGTTGCGCCCGTGCAGCCCTTCGCATATGTTAAAAGCAATGTCCACTTTCTCGTCCATGAGATGCAGCAAACTCGCAGGTTTACCTTCCATCATTACCACTTGGTGTCCCGCACTGAGCAAGCTCTCACGGATTGCTTGAATTGTGTTCTCAGAATCCAACTCCGCCTGAGCGTCTGGAGGGTCATCAAACCCTTTCGCCTCATCATCAGCCAGGTTAAACAGCAGGGCTACTTTTACGCCCATACGTACCTATCCTCCCTATAATCTTATTCCTGACCAGACTGTAAAGTAGCAGAGATAATGTCCCATAGTTCCGTTACCCCCTGCTTGGTTTCTGCCGAGAACAGCAGCAATGCCGTCGGAGGAAGCCCAGGCAGAGTGGTTAGAATGGCCTTTTTATGCACCTCCCATTTGGATCTTGACACCTTATCAAGCTTATTCGCCACAACCAGCTTTGGTGCAGTCACGCTGCGTAAGAACTCATGCATTTTTATGTCCAAGGCGGTTGGCGGATGCCTGAAATCTATCAGATGAATGATTAGCTGGAGCGGCTTCCGTTTGTTCAGGTAATCGGTGACCATACGCTGAAACCGGGCGCGTTCCGACTGTGCCACCTTGGCGTACCCATAGCCAGGCAGATCAACCAGGTAGAAGCGCTCATTGATCAAGTAGAAGTTTGCGGTGCGCGTCTTGCCAGGCTGCGAACTGGTTCGGGCCAGCGCCTTACGGTTGAGCAGCGCGTTGATCAAGGAGGATTTGCCTACATTAGAGCGGCCGATAAAGGCAATCTCAGGCAAACCTTCCTGTGGGTAGCTGGCCTCATTCACACCGCTTGTCACATATTCAGCAGAGTGGATTTTCATTCCTGCTGTCCTGCCAAGGCTGTTTCCAGTACTGTGTCCATGTGGTCTACCATTACAAACTCCAACTGACGCCGGACGTTACGCGGTAGCTCATCCAGGTCGCGCCGATTTTCGGCTGGTAGAATGACAATGCGGATACCGGCCCGATGCGCTGCTAGCACCTTCTCCTTTAACCCGCCGATCGGCAGAACCCTGCCACGCAAGGTGACCTCTCCAGTCATGGCGACATCCTTGCGAACAGGCCGCGCAGACAAAGCCGAGGCCAGCGCTGTGGCAATAGTTATTCCAGCAGAAGGCCCATCCTTGGGAATTGCTCCTTCTGGCACATGCAGATGCACATCATGCTGCTGATGGAATTCAGGTGACAGCCCTAGCCTGTCGGCGCGAGAGCGTATATAACTGTATGCTGCCTGCGCCGACTCACGCATCACCTCGCCCAGTTTACCAGTCATGGTCATGTTACCTTTCCCGGGCAGCACGGTGACCTCGACGGCAGCAGTGTCCCCCCCGACCTCGGTCCAAACCAGACCGGTGGCCACACCTACCTCATCCTGTTTCTCGGCCAGATTGTAACGGAAACGCGGCGTACCAAGGAAAGTATGCAGGTTCTGGCTGGATACGTTGATGCGCCTATCTTCACCTCGCACCACTTCCTTGGCAGCTTTCCGACAGACTGACGCCAGTTCGCGCTCCAGGTTGCGCACGCCTGCTTCTCGTGTATACTCGCGGATAATCATGCGCAGCGCTCCATCACTAATGCTGATCTGGTTCTCGGTCAGCCCATGCGCATTCAACTGTTTGCGTAGCAAATGCTGCTTGCCAATTTGGAACTTCTCTTCTTCTGTGTAGCTGGTGATGTTCAGAACCTCCATGCGATCAAGCAGAGGTCGCGGTATCGTGTGTTGTGCATTGGCCGTGGTGATGAACAATACTTGGGAGAGGTCAAAAGGAACCTCGAGATAATGATCAACAAAGGTGTTATTCTGCTCAGGGTCAAGCACTTCCAGTAACGCAGCTGAGGGGTCTCCACGGAAGTCGGTACTCATCTTGTCAATCTCATCAAGCAAGAACACCGGATTTCTGACTCCTGTCTGCCTCAGGGCCTGAACTATTCTACCCGGCATAGCTCCAACATACGTCCGACGATGGCCGCGGATCTCTGCTTCGTCTCTGACACCTCCCAGGGAAATGCGGGTGAACTTGCGGTCTAACGCCTTGGCTACAGATTTGGCCAAGGAAGTCTTTCCCACCCCTGGCGGGCCGACAAGGCAGAGAATTGGGCCCTTCATCTGCTGAGTCAATTGCCTAACAGCCAGAAACTCAATTATGCGCGTCTTGACCCGCTCCAAGCCATAGTGATCCTCATCCAAAATGCTTTCTGCTAATGTAACATCCAACCGGTCATCAGTGGCTGCACTCCAGGGCATGGACAACAGCCAATCCAGATAGTTTCGGATGACAACCCCCTCGGCCACACCGGGCGGGATGCGCTCTAGCCGGTCAATTTCCTTCTCGGCTTTTTCTCTGACGTCATCGGGTAGCTCGAGGGATGCCAGCTTTTGGCGAAGCTCGTCTGCCTCCGCCATCCGCTCATCCTTTTGGCCTAACTCCTTTTGAATGGCTTTCATTTGCTCACGCAGATAGTATTCCTTCTGATTGCGCTCCATCTGCTTGCGCACACGAGCGCCGATTTTGCGCTCAAGTTCCAGGACTTCCAGCTCGCGGGCTACAATCCGGCACAGCTTTTCCAGACGGTCCTCAGGACTTACGCCCTCCAGGATATCTTGTTTGTCTTCGATGTTAAGGGTGAAATGAGAGGCAATTACGTCTGCCAGACGCCCAGGTTCTTCTATGGAGTTGACTGTTACGAGTGTTTCCGGAGCGATTTTCTTGGAAAGTTTGCTGTATTGCTCAAACTCGTAAATCAGTGTGCGCATGAGCGCTTCGACCTCTGGGGTCTTATGCTCAATTTCGGGGATGGGTTCCACCCTGACAACGAAATGCGGATCGTCCTGCTCATAGGAAAGAATGCGTGCACGCGACACACCTTCCACCAGAACTCGAATGGTTCCCCCGGGAAGCTTTAACAGCTGCTTGACGTGGGCAATCGTACCAATGCTGTAGATATCCTCAGGGCCAGGATTCTCTTGCTTAAGGTCCTTCTGCGCGGCTAGCATGATTTGCCCTTCGTTCACCATAGCCTGGTCCAAAGCTGCGATGGACCGTTCACGGCCTACATCCAGGTTCAGAATGGTATAGGGGAATACCAGATAGCCTCGCAAGGGAAGCAGCGAAAGACGTTGAGTGGTTGAATCAGTCATCATAACACCTCCAAAAAAGCGCGCGCCAGGCTAAACAATACCTGCTACGAGCTGTCATCGACTATCTTTTCGGTCTGATTACTGAGTATACAATTATTCCTATAGATCGTATAGTCCCAATTGCGATTCAGCTCATGGAGCCGTACGAAAACAGCCAGGCGGCTAGTTCGTTCAACATAGATTTGCATGGCCTCCCTGACGATGCTAATCAAGCAATACAAATGTAGCTTGACTAGGCAAGCTATATACTATGCCAGAAATGCCTTGGACTTGTTCTATTCGCTTCCTGGCAAGTCTTTCCCTGCATATAGCTAAGGGAAAGCCCTTGGCGGGCGCCAAGGGCTAAGATAATGCAACTGCGCTGGCCACTGGCAACAGGGCTTCGTCCAATGCTTCTTCCAGACGGGCTATGGGTATAACCCGGATGGGCAGGTTGCGTAACATTTCCTGATAGTTCTCTTTTGGCACCAGTACTTTCTTGGCGCCAGCCTGCCTTGCAGCATCAATCTTGGCTACGACGCCCCCAACTGGTTTGATGTAACCGCGGATAGATATCTCCCCGGTCATTGCTACCGTATTGTCCACCATCCGTCCTGTCAACGCAGAGTATATGGCGACTGCCATCGTGACCCCGGCTGAGGGGCCATCTACCAATCCCCCTCCAGGGAAGTTGACATGAATATCGTAATCCCGAGGATCACAGTCAAGTACTCGCCGAAGAGCTGTCAAGACATTCTGTACCGATTCCTTAGCCATGCTCTTGCGGCGAATGACGTGTCGATGGTTACCAATCTCCTCTTCATCTGCAACGCCAGTGACCGTTATCCCACCTTTGCCGACGGCAGCTGCTCTGGTTGCTGTCACTTCGATTTCCAGCAGTGTGCCCACATTGGGCCCTAGCACTGAGAGACCATTAGTTAGCCCGACTTGTGGTTCGATGGGGATTTTGCGGTCAGGTCGGGGCGAGCACTGCGTACTGTTGACTACCCATTCTACATCCTCGACAGACAGCACGCGCCTACCCTCGCCGCCAGCAATGCCAGCCGCAATCTGCAGGATGTTAACGGCCTCGCGCCCATTCATTGCATAGCGCTGGATTACCTGCTCAGCCTCATTAGGTAGTGCTACGCCAATCTTCTTAGCAGCATTGCGCGCAATCGTACCAATCTCCTGCGCCTGCAACGGTCTGAAGAATATTTCCAGACAGCGGGAGCGAATGGCTGGCGGGATGTCTTCTGGCAGCCTGGTGGTCGCTCCTACCAGGCGAAAGTCTGCCGGCAATCCATTCTGGAAAATGTCATGAATATGGTGGGGGATATTCGAGTCCTCTGAGCTATAGTAGGCGCTCTCCAAGAATACCTTGCGGTCCTCCAGTACCTTTAGCAACTTGTTCATTTGCACCGAATGCAGTTCACCAATCTCGTCGATAAACAGCATGCCACCGTGGGCTTTCGTTACAGCACCCGGCTTCGGCTGAGGGATGCCAGCGATCCCCATTGCGCCTGCCCCTTGATAAATGGGGTCATGCACGGAACCGATGATTGGATCTGCTATTCCGCGCTCGTCAAAACGGGCGGTGGTCGCGTCTACTTCCACAAACTTGGCTTCCGCGCCGAAGGGAGAACCTGGAGTGCGTTTAGCTTCCTCCAAGACAATTCGTGCAGCTGCAGTTTTGCCGATCCCCGGAGGACCATAGATTATCACGTGCTGGGGATTGGTGCTGCAAAGAGCTGCACGCAGGGCCTTCAAGCCTTCCTCCTGCCCGATGATCTCATCAAAACTCTGCGGGCGGGTTTTCTCCGACAACGGTTCAGTCAAGGACAGCTTGCGCATCCGCTGCAGCTTATCGAGTTCTTTGCGGGACTCTTTCTCAATGGCTACCCGGTTGCCCTGTTGTGTTCGCAGCAGGTTCCAGAAATATAGGCCAATTACTATAGCGAAGAACACCTGAATAATGGTCAGCGCACCTGAGAAATCCATTCTATTTCTACACCATCCTTAACATACTACGGGGATACCCGTGAACCGGATTAAGCTCCCGTATAGTATGGGTAGGAGGATGATGTTATATCCTCATTTTTCCTGTGTTTGCGATAGATCTCTTGGAAAGTAAGACAAAAGAGCCGCAGACTTTCACGTCCGCGGCTTCTTGTTTATGCGCTATCTTGTTTTTTCTTGCGGCTACCAGTAACCAGGAGTGGAGCTTCCTGGTTAAGAATAGACTCCTGGGTAATGACGCACTTCTTGACATCGCTTCGTGATGGAATGTCGTACATTACTTCCAACATCACTCGCTCAAGGATTGCACGCAAACCACGGGCTCCGGTATTGCGCTTGATTGCCTCGCGGGCAATTTCACGCAGCGCCTCTTCCTTGAACTCCAAAGCTACGCCATCCATATCGAACATGCGCTGATATTGCTTAGTCAATGCATTCTTGGGCTCTGACAGGACACGCACCAAGGCTTCCTCGTCCAGGGCCTCAAGAGTAGCAATGACTGGAATACGGCCTACGAACTCAGGGATCAGGCCAAACTTGAGCAAGTCGGTAGGCAGAACCTGCCTCAGGATATCCCCTATCTGGGAGTCCTTTTTGCTCTTAACATCAGCGCCAAAGCCCATGACCTTTTGGCCTACGCGGTTTTGGATGATCTTCTCCAAACCATCGAACGCACCACCACAGATGAACATGATGTTGGTTGTATCAATCTGGATAAACTCCTGGTGCGGATGCTTGCGACCACCTTGCGGTGGAACGCTGGCAACTGTACCTTCCAAAATCTTCAGCAGAGCCTGTTGTACGCCTTCACCTGATACGTCCCGGGTGATGGACGGGTTCTCGGACTTGCGAGCTATCTTATCAACCTCGTCAATATAAACGATGCCCTTTTCTGCTCGCTCGATATCATAGTCAGCTGCTTGAATCAGCTTCAGCAAAATGTTCTCGACATCCTCGCCAACGTACCCGGCCTCAGTCAGAGAGGTAGCGTCAGCAATAGCAAAAGGAACGTTTAAGATGCGCGCCAGGTTCTGAGCCAGATACGTTTTGCCGACGCCTGTAGGTCCAACCAACAGGATATTGCTCTTTTGCAGATCAACATCCTCAGACTTGGTGCCGCCACTACCCGAGTATATACGCTTGTAGTGGTTATAAACGGCTACTGCCAGCATTTTTTTGGCACCTTCCTGGCCGATGACCCATTGGTCAAGAAACTCCTTGATCTCTTTTGGTTTTGGTACTTCCTTCAGGTCAAGTTCTGCTTCCTGATGGGTTTCTTCCTCCACGATTTCCATGCACAGTTCAATGCATTCATCGCAGATGTAGACTCCAGGACCTGCCACCAATTTTTTCACCTGGTCTTGCGACTTGCCGCAAAAAGAACATTTGACCACGTTCTTATCGTCAAACTTTAGCATGCTTCACCTACTTTCTGGCCCATTTCAATCTATTTCTTGCGCTGCAGCACTTCATCCACAATACCGTATTCTTTGGCTGCTTCCGCTGTCATCCAATGGTCGCGGTCGACATCGCGCGCGATGCGCTCGAGTGGCTGCCCGGTATGGTGAACGTATATCTTGTTGAGGGTGTCGCGCAGGCGCAGAATCTCCTTTGCCTGAATCTCAATATCAATGGCCTGACCTTGCGCACCGCCTATCGGCTGATGGATCATCACGCGCGCGTTAGGTAGAATCCTGCGTTTGCCAGGAGCACCCGCAGCCAGTAGCAGTGAACCCATGCTAGCTGCCAAACCCACACAAATAGTCTGCACATCCGGTTTGATGTACTGCATTGTATCATAGATAGCTAAACCAGCATCGATAGAACCACCAGGACTATTGATGTAGATGCTGATGTCTTTCTCCGGGTCTTCGCCTTCCAAATGGAGCAGTTGGGCAACTACCAGGTTAGCAACATGATCATCAATTGGGGTACCCAACATGATGATCCGCTCCTTTAATAGACGAGAGTAAATGTCGTAACTGCGTTCCCCTCTACTGGTCTGTTCAATAACAATGGGGATTAGGCTCATATGACAACCTCCTCTGTTGGATCGTTAGTGCTTACCTAGAGGCCTGCCTTCGTTTTCGGACTATTCCTCGATTTCCTCGACTGCAGGAGCCTCTTCCGCCGGCTTCTCAACCTGCTTGGCAGCACCTACCAGCATAGCAACCGTTTTTTCAGATGCAATACTGTTGGCCAGACTGTCTATGCCACCCTGGCGCTCAAGGGCCTCACGTAGTTGCTGGGGGTCTGGTTTGTAAAGTCCTGCCAGCTCTTCAATCTTGGCCGTGATTTCTTCATCTGTGGCGACAATACCTTCAGTCTCCCTAATCTGATCAAGCACCAACCGCGTCTTAACACGGTTCTCGGCAGTCTCACGGTAGTCTGCTCTGATCGCATCTTTCCTGCTATCAATATACTCACGAGCGAACTCCGCAGGGAACCCTTGACGAGTCAAATTTTGAGCCAGATCGTTAACCATCTCATCAATTTCCCGCTCGATCATCACGTTCGGGATTTCGACTGTGGCATTGGCAGTCGCCTGATTGACTACATTGGCTTCCAGCAAATTACGCTCGCGCTCCGTAGCCGCCTCTTGTAGTTTATTCTTGACCTCTGTACGTAATTCCTCCAGGGTCTCATGCTCACTGACCTCGGCAGCGAAATCATCGCTTAGCTCAGGCAGCTCTCTGCGTTTAATATCTTTCACATCTACTTTGAAGACAGCTTCCTTGCCAGCCAGTTCTGCATTGCGATAGTCCTCGGGGAAGGTGACAGTAATCTCTCCTGCCTGCCCACGAGTGTAGCCGATCAATTGCTCTTCAAAGCCAGGAATGAAGGTTCCGGACCCAATCTGCAGGCTGTGGTCATTTGCCTGTCCACCTGCAAATGCCTCCCCATCCACGAAGCCCTCATAATCGAGAGTGATGTAATCGCCATTTTCCACTTGCTCCGCAGGGGAATCTACCAGGCGGGCATGCTGTTCCTGCATGTCCTTCAGAGCCTGTTCAACATCGGCATCAGTTACAGGAAAGCTGACTTTTGCTACCTCTACACCTTTATATTCGCCAAGCGCAACCTCAGGCGGGACTTGTACTACAAACTTAAAGCTTGCCGGTTGGCCTTTCTCGAACTTCACTACTTCTACTTCGGGCCGGTCAATGGGGTCCACCTTTGTTTCGGCCAAGGCAGCCTCATAAGCTTCAGGCAGCAAAATATCGAGGGCCTCATCATACAGGACCTCGACTCCA
>JAWLDB010000050.1:0-14832 GCA_041686915.1 Bacillota bacterium | reverse complement strand
TCTGGGTTACTGCAGACCCTGACCTGGTTGTGAGGATCAGAGACTTGGCCTCACGCATCGCGCGCGGTGAACCAATCAGCGGTTTCTTCGACGAGGTAACTACCTTGCTTGAGAAACTGCGGCCGCAACGTCAAGGATAATTGCAGAAAAGCCTGGGCTGTCGCCCAGGCTTTTGCTTGCAGGTTACTCAGGCAGCATTGACCGCTTGCTTAGGTAGGCGTTGCCTGCCACACCATCGATGATTCCGTACAAGCAGCCGTCAACAGGTTCCTTTAATTGCATGATTAACGTCGGCACCAACACTAGCGCTGCATTGATGAACTCAATTGGCCTGATACCGATTACCTGGCTACGCTCTTCTTCACGGTAGAGACGTTCGACTTCAAAACTCTTGCTCTCGTCGTTATAAAGACGTCTATGGCGCTCATGCTGGACCGCCATATCACACCAGATCATACTGGTATCTCCCAGCTCATCTTCAGACAGCACTGCTGCCAGCGCATTCGCTGCCTTATCAAAGCCTGAAGCTAAAGTGAAGTTTGCTTCGACAATCGTATCCAGACCCTCGGTTTCCAGCGGAAACTCCTTCATCAGCGCCACAAGTTTCGGGGAGTGCTGTCCCGAAAACAGGCTGATCGGAACTGCTATCAGTGGATCAGCACCGCCCTCTTCCCAGTTAGCAAAGTAGTAAACAGCATACGGTACAGCAACTACCGCTAACGGTACCAGGTTGCTCTCATCCAGGGGCGGAGGTAATGATGTGATCGCTGTGAGAAGTTCCGGCTCACAGCGCAGGAACTGAACTGTCAAATCCTCAGGTGCTTCTTCCAAGGCTTCGTGTTGCGCCTGCAGAGCTTCTTGCACAGAAATGAACTCCAATCGGGACGCATTTGTCGAGAAGATGGTCGTCATTTGTTTTCCAGCCTCCGAGAGTGACTGTTTGCCTTGCTGAGAGAATACGTAGGTTACTCTTCGTTGGCCTTCTGGAGTTATCAGCTTGTACTGCTGCCAATCGCAACTTGTGACCATAAATTCACCTCGCAACGTTTTGCTCACTGGTGAAACCTATGTTTTCCATGACATGCGTTGTTAATGGTGTTGTACTACACTATTAGCATGTGGTGAAAGGCTCTCACTTATCGATGAGTTTAACCGGCAAGACGTGGCAGAGTAACCACTTACCTTGTTGTTTTTATTTTCCATAAAAAGTTGGATTTTGAGCACATAAAAAAGCTCCCGCTTTGCGGGAGCCGGTTTTCACTGTTGTCTAATGTTCGTGCAGGAGTTAAACCCCTAGATAATCAGCGATGTTAGCCTTTTCAACCAGCTTTGGACGAACCTTGCCGGTTTTGCAGGTGAGCAAAGTTGTGATACCAGGGCCATGGCCCATGATGACACAGTCGCTGTGGATTACGACGCCAATGGTAATAGCGCCTTTCAAGTATCCACGACCAAACGTGGTGTCGCAGTCGCGCAACGCTACAATGTCGCCAAAACGCAGCTTGCCAAGGTTGCACTGTTCATAAGCTTCCGGATCAGCAGTCATAATGTCATAGTCACCGCGGTATGCAGTGTTTGAGCCAATACCAGAACCCATCAAATGAGCCGGCACCTCGACTGCTACCGGGACTTCCAGCACCCCGTCGTCTGTCTCGGTGATACCCATCTTTTCGAACAGGTCTGGGTCAAGGTTCATGACCTTTACTTCAGGGTAACCATCAATTTGCAGGCCTGTACCGAAACCCTTAATCAACACCTTGTCGCCAACTGCCATTTTTTCAAGTGCGTCCTCAGGGAGGTACACCATTACATGCTCTGCTCCGCCATGTTTGCCAGTCACGTAACCCATAGCGCCCTTGGCATCGCCACTGACAACACGGGCAGTATTGCCGACGCACGCGAGCACGTTAAGACCGCCGTTTTCCACTGCGTCGCCCCTCTTTAGGGTAACACCAGGTTCCACATGGTCAGCCATCAGGCCCATGCAGGAATCTCCGATTTTCTTGTTGTAGGTAATGCCGCCGGTGCCCGGCAGAACTACGGCCTGGCCATCTGTGGTCAACCTGTACGGATACACCGATTTGGGATGTGATACTTCCCCCTGTACACTGATGGCCACCAGCTTGTCGCGATTAATCTTCATCTACACTTCCTCCTTCTACTCTATTGGTCTATCAAGAAGACGCCCGGATTGGTCGTCATCCTCACAAGTTAGAACATCCTATTCGCAGACCTTCAAATGATAATGGTTATGAATTTTCTCCTTGCCTGGGGTCTCCAACTGTAGCTCGAGCTTGCAGTCCCCCAGCTGGTCAGGCACTGTGAAACTCAGCATCGCCACTCTGGTGACCGCGTCCGGCTCCGCATCTGCGATGCGGCGCTCTTTCGCTACAACCGTTCCATCGGGCGCTAGCAGCTGCCAGGTAAGACCTAGTGCTATCAACGGCCGGTGTAAATCATTTACAACATAGACTGCGCTTTGCCATTGCTCACCTGGGTGATACTCAGCCTTTGGCCAGTCTACCATTACCTGCACGGGACGCATGGCTCGCTTTGTCACCTCGTAGGCCAACTTTGGTTGCCTGCGGTAGTCCAGCAATGACCAAGAAACCAGTGGGCAAGCATCCGCCAAGTAGAACAGCATAGCACCTCCACAGGGGTGATACTTGGCCTTGCGCAGGGTCTCATGGTAAAACTGCAGCAGCTCCGCCTGATATTCCTGCGTTGCCAACACATACTCATCCGCGTTTGCATAGTCTTCAGGCCGAACTTGAGTGTCCAGCTGCTGCTTATCCAGCAGATAATCGCGCTCAGCCTGGGTCCAATTGACTTCCGGCCATGCAGCTTCATTCAAACACTGCAGCATCTCACTATCGAGCGGCCACGACTGGGCGCCATACTCCGTAACTAGGCGAAGCGTACGCGGAAACAGGCGCCTGAGCCAAAGTACCGTACGGTAATCAGGGGTGTTCCAGCCCCAATAATGATGAGTGGCCGAACCACCGCGCAGAAAACCGAAGACACCCGAGTGAGCGAAGACCGGTCGTGATTGGTCTTCAAGTTGAATGGCCGCACGCAATCTTGGATCAAGCACATCCTTATTCCAGGTTGGCCTGGCGCTGCGTGCAGTGGTATCCAAAACGCGCAGTTGTGCCGACCGCCTGCGGACCACGCTATTTGGCAAAGCATGCGGTTCATTGTGGCAACACCAAAAGCAGATTGCGGTTTGGTTGCGCAAATGAACAACCATATCTCGCACTTGACGCAAAGCAGTAGCAGTAATCTGGTGGTCGTAGCGCTTGTCTAGCGGAAAGTCCTGCCAGAGCAACACACCCTTCTCAGCGCAGATGCGGTAGAATTCTGGCCGAGCCACATGACTATATACCCTCAGACAGTTCAGGTTAGCGCCTACCGCCAGATTTACATCCTGAAGCAGATGTTCAGCCCCTACGCCCGCCAAAAAGAAGCTAGTAGGGCCATAGCTTGCGCCCCGCAGGAACATTCTGCGACCATTCAAGTAGAACTGCCAGTTCTTCCACTCTACAGTACGTATGCCTAGGTGGGTCTTATAACCCTCTACTTCCATTCCATCCTGATCACGCAGAACAAAAGCGAAGTCGTAGAGATGAGGATAACCCTGGTCCCAGGTCCACCACAGTTTCGGTTCAGGCATAGTAAGTCGCAGTTCCAGGTCATTTTCTCCCGGCTGCACCTCCAACGTGTACTGTCCAGAATGGGATTTTCCGCTGAAGTTGCGTGGAGTCATGCCGAGCTCCGCCTGCAAAGCGGTGCGTTGCCCCTGCCAATTAAGTTTCGTCTTGACTGTGATTTGCGCTGAGTTCCATGCTGTCAACCGAGTCTCAATCTGCACTGGGTCCATAGAGCCTCTGCGAGTTGCAATCAGGAACACATCACCCCAGATGCCCCCGGGGTTCACTGAGTCGGGTTTACAGTCCCATTCTCCAAATATGCCGGTCACTGTATCCCGCCAGCTCTTACCGGGGGGCGGGGCATCAACTCGCACCGCCAAAACGTTTTCACCAGGTCTCAGCTCTTTACTGATATCCCAGCCAAATTCCTGAAAGTAGCCCTCGTGTTGCCCCAAGCGTTTGCCGTTTAGCCAAACGGTTGTAAGGTAAAAAGAACCCATGAACAGCAGCCTGTAGATCATGCCTTCTTGTGCCTGCCAAGCGAAGGTAGTACGATAAAGCATGCTGCCTGTGTGCTCATCCAAACCTGAATGAGCCTGCCAATTACCTGGTACTGTCAAGTCATATTCTGGCATGACAGCAAATTCAGGATCATAAAACTGATCAGCTAGAGACAAATCCCTCCAGGCAGACCACGCACCATTTAGGGACTGCCGCTCCATCTATTCACCTCCCGTAAGCCAGCTAGCAGATAAGCTGAATGCCAGAGTCAGTATCGCGCGCCATATCTAGTGCTCAGAGATGAGCTTAATCAGTTTGTCGCTGTATGGTGGATAGATGACGCCCTTCTCGGTGATTAGAGCGGTAACAAGTTGATGTGGGGTCACGTCAAAGGCTGGGTTCCAAACTCGCACTGCTTCCGGCGCTAAGCGAGTACCACCCACGTGTGTCACCTCTTCTGCAGCCCGCTCTTCAATCGGAATTTCCTCTCCAGACGAGAGACTGACATCAAGGGTGGAGATAGGGCAAGCCACGTAAAATGGAATATTGTGCTCCTTTGCCAGGACGGCCAGAGTATATGTGCCTATCTTGTTGGCGACGTCACCATTCCTGGTCACCCGGTCTGCTCCTACTACGATTAGGTCAACCTTTCCCCGCGACATCAAAAAGCCAGCCATGCTATCGGTAATCAGGGTCACGGGAATGTTATCCTGCATCAACTCGAAAGTCGTGAGTCTGCTGCCCTGCAGGTAAGGACGGGTCTCATCGGCAAACACTTCGACTTGCTTGCCCTGCTCAACAGCAGCCCTGATTACGCCAAGGGCGGTACCATACCCAACAGTGGCCAGAGCTCCGGCATTGCAGTGCGTGAGCACATTCGCGTTTTCTGGCACTAGTTCTGCGCCGAACCGGCCAATGGCCCGATTAACGGCTACATCCTCCTCAGCAATGCGATCTGCTTCTGCTTGTAGTTCTGCACGTGCATCTGCCGGCTGCGACCTAAGTCCTACCCGGAGCATCCGCTCCAAGGCCCAACCCAAGTTGACAGCAGTCGGGCGCGTCTGCCTCAGGCGCTCTGCTGCCGCCTGTAGCTCCCGCTTGAATGCCTCATCATCATGCTGATGGATCTCACCCGCTGCTAAGACCATACCATACGCAGCAGCCGCACCAATGGCTGGCGCACCGCGCACTATCATATCGCGGATGGCATTTGCTACTTCAATTGACGTCTCACACGTCACCCATTCAATCTTCGTAGGCAGCTTGGTCTGATCAAGCAGTTTTAGAACGGTTCCCGTCCATTCGATAGCGTTCATATGTATCACCTTCCTGGTTGTTTGCTCACATCGTAATGCCGTGTTACCAAGGCTCTTCTGCTAATGTTCTACGGCGACTGCCAGGTTCCTGCCTTGATAAGAGCATTTAGAACCCGGCTTAGTTTTCCCAAAAAGCTACTTGGGCAAGTCACAAGCAAAAGAACCGGCAGGGCCGGTTCTTTGCTCATTTGTTATGACTGGTACACAATACGACCATCCACCATGGTCAGATTAACTGACATGTTCTTAATTTCTGCCGGATCTACACTCAAGATATCCCCAGATAAAAGCACCAGATCAGCCTTGTATCCTCTTTGCAGTCGTCCCTTAATCTGTTCTTTGTGCTCAGCATAGGCAGAACCAGTTGTGAACAGCTCAATAGAGCGAGCAACGCTTAGCTTCTGATCAGGCAGCCAGCCGTTCTTTGGCTGATCATCGAGGTCAGTACGATTAACGGCGGCAAAGATGCCTAGCAAGGGGTCAATCGGTTCGACCGGACAGTCCGACCCCCCTGAACAGGCAACCCCAAAATCGAGCAGGGTTCTCCAGGCGTAGGCATACCGTAGGCGCTTAGGGCCAATCCGGCTTCCTGCCCAATGTAAGTCTGTGGTAATAAACTTCGGCTGAATTTCGGCTACCATCCCTGCCCGAGCCATCCGCTCGATCAACTGCGGTGTTAGCACCTGGCAATGCACCAGACGATGACGCCTGCCTGGCCAAGTGCCCTGAGCTCGCTCAATTGCGGTGATAGCCTGATCAGCAGTACGGTCTCCGATAGCATGTATGGCCACCTGATAGCCAAGGGAATGAGCAGTCTTTACCAGGTAATCCATCGTCTCTTGAGTATGATAGGTCAGACCGTAGTTGCCTGGATCATCTGAGTACTCTTCGGAAAAAGCGGCTGTGCGCCCACCAAGTGACCCGTCAGCCATAATCTTCACTACTCCAAAGCGCAACAGGTCATTTAGGACCGACTGGTTGGCGTCGAACAACGCCTGTTGGTCTTTCAGCAGCTGGTCAGCTCCGATGGAGAATTGGAGGTTGACTCTAACCGGCAATTGATCGTGTTGGAGAGCCTCAGCATATGCTTCCCAAACTTGTCGCCAATCGTTACCGGCGTCGTTGGCCTGCACCGAAGTAATGCCTTTGGTAACGGCATGTACAGAAGCCAGGTCGACTGCCCGGCGTCGGGCATGTGCATCTGCCTCGGGAATGGCATGGTGCAGCAGGCCCATTGCCCGTTCCCGCAACACTCCGGTTGGAAATCCGTCCGCTTCGCGATCAATCTTACCACCGTCTACGTCAGCTGTTGCGGCATTCATTCCTGCCAACTGCAACGCCCGGGTATTGGCAACCAGCAGATGCCCGCAAGCCCGGTTCAACACCACCGGGTGATTCGGAGCAACTTCATCCAAGTCGTGGCGGCTGGGATAGCGTCCTTCAGTGTAGCGGTTTTGGTCCCACCCACGACCGGTAATCCACTCACCATCTCTGGCTTCGGCAACGCGTTCATGAACCTTTTGCTTCAGCTCGGCGATCGAGTTTAAGCCAGCACAATTGACTGCCTGTAAAGCCATACCCAGACCCAGAAAATGCAGATGGCTGTCATTGAAGCCTGGCAACAGTGAGCGGCCACCCAAATCTATCAGCATGTCTCCTGGCTGTCGCCCATTAAGCGCGTCAGAGCTGCTGCCCACAAACAGGATGCGGTCACCATCTGTAACCAGCGCTTGAGCTCTTGGGAGACGCGGATCGGCTGTATAAAGGCTGCCGTTAAAGAAAATGTGACGCAAGTCAATACCCCCTTTGCTCGTTCAGGGATGCATTTCGACTTGCGTCCTGCCACTTCCTGCTTATAATTTGCCCAGCTTGCTCAAGATATGGTCCAACGATTGCGGTCGCTCGAGTACTGGCTTAAACAAGTCTCCCAGTTTTTCCACCCTCTCAGGTAGCGTAAAGATAGTGAAATCGCCCGATTGCACCCGCATACCCTCTACTTCGTCCCATGTGAGAGGCGTGGAAGCCGGAGCCTTTGGCTTAGGCCGGACACCGTAGATGGTCGCTAGTGTCTTACCCTTTACGTTCTGCAAATAGTCCAAATAGAGCTTCCCTTCCCGGTTGGCTATTTTCCGCTCTAAGGTGGTGATTTGGGGCAGCACGGACTCAACACCCTGACAAAGGCCCAAAGCAAAATCCCTGACCTGCTCATAGGTATAGACAGGCTTGACCGGCACAAAGATCTGTAGCCCGGTAGCCCCTGTCATCTTGGGATAGCCCTGTAGTCCCCAAATGTCCAACGCACGCTTCACCACAAGCGCCGTCTCGCAGACATGCTCCCAGGTACCTTTCTCCATCGGGTCGAGGTCAAATACGACATAGTCAGGATAGTCAATCTGCTGAATGCGAGAAAGGAATGGATGGATTTCGAACCCTCCAGAATTAACAATCCAAACCAACGAGGCTACGTCGTCAGCCAACAAGTAGTTGATTACCCGTTTCTCAGACTGTAGAGGCACCGTACGCAGCCATTTAGGAGCATATTTGGGAGTATTCTTCTGATAGAATGAGTTGCCGTAAGGCCCATCCGGGTAACGTGTAAGCACAAGCGGCCTGTCCTTCAGGTGGGGCAACAGCCAAGGCGCTATCTCGATATAGTACCGAATGACATCTCCCTTAGTGATGCCTTCTTCCTGCCACCAAACCTTATCCAGGTTAGTTACCTTTACTTCCTTGCCCTCAATCGTCAGCACCGTATCCATTGTTTACACTCCTTGTGCCTGGAAACTGCAGTTTGCAGGAGACGCTTCCTCAAAGCTTTCAATCACAGGCGCGCGCAGCTTTAGGTCCGGAGACCACTCCATAAACTTGATACGCACGGCTAGCTTAGGCAACACCCAGATGATCTCTCTTTGCCGGCTAACGGGAGGATTGATGAATGGTGCCTTCGATACCTCTGCTGCCTGCAAAAACCCATGGATTGAGCGCCAGTCCTTAGCACTCAAACCGCTGCCTGCCCTGCCGACATACACTAAACCGTCTGCAGTGTACATGCCCAACACCAGCGCAGATGGCTGTCCTTCTTTCAATGTATAGCCGCCAACAGCACAGCACACGTGGCGAAAGTTCTTGATTTTTCGCCAATGGTCACTTTTCTTGCCTGGTATATATGGGCTACCACGTCGCTTGGCGACTATTCCTTCCAGCCCTTGTTGCTCAACCGCTGCAAAGAGCTGCTTGCCGGAAACGAAATTCTCTACAGGATGTAGATACGGTAGGCTGTCTTGCAACAGGTTGCTGATGTTTTCCTGACGCCGCTCCAGGGGTTCTGGGCGCATATCTTCGCCGTTGAGGTAAAGCAAGTCAAACACAGCGTAGGATACAGGCAGTGAAGCTATCCGGGCCTTGATTACACCTTGCTGCCTCGCCATGTCACGTTGAATGATGCTAGTGAAGCTGGGTTTCCCGTCTATCAGTACCACCAACTCACCATCAAGTACAGTGCCGGTTGGCATGACCTTCGCCAGGCTCTGCAGCTCCGGGTACTGCGCCGTACGCTCTGCACCTTTGCGGTTGATCAGAGTAGTACTACAGTCCTGAATGAGCGCAAACATGCGCACCCCATCCCACTTCAACTGATAAACAAAGCCCTCATCGTAAAACGGCGAGGGCCATGGCAACGGTTCCATCGGTGACAGATCGAAACCATTCATGTGTTAATCCCCGGTAGGACGTGCCTGCCGCTCGCTCTTGCTTTTCTCAACCATATCCAGCGAGGCTTTCAGGGCGTCCATCAAGTCTACTACCTTGCTTGGCCGCTCAGGAGTAGGCATTGCTACTGCGTCTCCACTGATTTTCGCCTCAATCAGCTTGAGTAACGATTCACGATAGTCATCAGTGTACTTCGCGGCCTCAAACTCGGCGGTAAGACTCTCAATCAATTGCGTCGCCATGCGTATTTCGTTGTCATGCACTTCCACCTTGGTGAGGTCAGGCAATGCGCTAGTCACACGGATTTCATCAGGATAATACATCATCGCCAAGGCAAGACAGTCCGGCAATACACGGACTGCTGCCAAATGCTGCTTGTCCCGCAACACTATTTTGGCGATAGCGACTTTTCCCGTCTGTTCCATAGCCATACGTAGTAATGCGTAGGCTTTGTGGCCTGTGTCGCTCGGGCCCAGGTAATATGTCTTATACCAATAGATGGGGTCGATGTCTTTCAGGTTAACAAAATCCACTATGTCTATGGTGCGAGTCTGTGCTACAGCCAAAGCTTCCAGTTCTTCGGCGCTAATTACTACGTAGCGTCCTTTCTCGTACTCAAAGGCTTTCACAACATCGTCCGGTCCAACTTCTTCATCGCAGGTCGGACAGACTTTCTGATATTTGATCGGAGTGTTGCACTTCTTGTGCAGGGTGCGGAAACGGACGTCCTTTTCCTCGGTGGCAGCAAACATCTTAACCGGTACGTTGACTAGACCAAAGCTAATGGACCCGTTCCATAGACTACGCATAATAAAACCACCTCCGGATGGATTAGGTATAGCCTAACCGGAGGTGGTAGCTTTTAGTCTGCTCTTGTGTTGATGCAGGGAGATGGACAATCTCCGCAGATGCGCTTTGGCACTTCCACACCAGGCTCCTGTTTAAGTCGCTTAGCCAGGCTCATCACGGCATCACACGTCTCGCCTGCCCCGGTCACTGCCAGGGTGATTGCTCCCTCCGAACCAGCGACTCCGCCAGCTGCAACTGCCATCGCCTCGACGTCAAACAACAGTTCCATGGCTTCAACTTCCGTGATAATCTCGGCAGTGCTAACGACATAGACGCCGCAGGCCAACCCGAAGCTGTCGGTTACCTGGCGCTGCCCCATCAGGCGCGCAGCGTCCCGCACGTTCGGAATGAGCTTCTCCAAGCCTACAGGCATGATCAGTCTAGCGCCAGTCGCCGCTATATGGCCCATGGCTATTCCGATCGTCCCCCCCTGTTTTCCGGCCAGTAGGACTCCGGCATTGCCGTGTACGTCTATGGCGTTAGCGCCCTTCAAGAAAACGTCCTGCGGCCCCATATCGGCAACAGCTTCTTGCCAAGGCACGCTCGAGCGTTGACCAGCGATGAAAACTGCTGCCGGTTGGCGTACTGCTGCATCGGTTATGCAGGCAACACCGTCAGTTATTACGCCTGCAGTGTAACTGCCCTTGTCTACTGGTTCGCCCGTAAGCTCTTCCAGGACATAGGCATTGGTTATCCCGTTGGCGACAATCAGTCTTCCCTGACGATAGGCGCGCTGCACCGCTGGATGGCTGGCAGTAGCCATTCCAAGCAGCCTTTTGGACTCAGTCGGTGTGAGGGTTACGGTTACGGTCTTCATGATGGTAGTTTCTAATCTCCTCTCGTTCTATATCATCCACTCCCAGGTCAATGATAGTTGACCCTTGCAGGCTAAGTGGCTCGGCATAGAGCCTGAATGGGGCTCCACACTTTGCGCAGAGCATGACACCTCTCACGTTGCGGGCTCCACAGTATGTACATAACATGAATAAGGCCCTCCTTTCATCTATTCTATAGTCTGAAATGGAGGGCGCCAAGCTATTCTGTTAGAGCTTATTATCTTAAGCGGTATGTTCAGCGGGTGAGAGTGCTATCTGAGTTTCGATTTTGCGCTTAACCCTGCAAAGAGCGTTATCCACTGCCTTGGGTGTGGTCTGCAAAGCTTTAGCAATCTCTCGATACGATTGTTCCCGTAAATACAGCAAGAACACTTTGTACTCAAACTCACTGAGTTTCTCTCGTAAGCTGTCTCTGACGTCTGTTAGTTCCTCACGCGCCAAAAACACTTCCGCGGGGTCGGTAACACGGTTATCAGGCAGCACATCCAGCAGCTGTCTGTCCGCACCGTCGGTGTAAATCGGTTTATCCAGGGATAGATAGTAGTTTAGTGGTGCATGCTTCTGTCTGCTGGCAGCTTTTACAGCAGTGATCACCTGCCTGGTGATACACATCTCTGCAAATGGCCTGAAGCTGGCTCCGCGTTCTGCGCGGAAGTCTCGTACAGCTTTGTGCAAACCAATCAAACCCTCTTGCATTATGTCGTCACGGTCAGCGCCAGCTATAAAGTAGGACTTAGCCTTGCTCATGATTATGGACCGGTACTTCATGAGCAAACACTCAGCTGCCATGTGATCCCCAGCCTGAGCCCGCTCGACCAGCTCTTCATCGCTGCGACCGGTGTACTCACTGTCAACCGGCTTCATCCAATGTGCCATTTAGCCGCCCTCCCTGCAAAAGAGTTGTACTTATTTTTGCTAAAATCTGCTTACAACCTAGTTGAATCATAGCGAATGCAGGACAAGCTTGTCAATTAATTGTAAGAAAACTGCAACTATTTATTTGTCGATGAATATCGACAAAATCGGCGATGTCCACATTCAGTCTTCTGCTGATAGTCTGCAGTATAAATTTTCCGGTTGCAAGGCTTGGTTTTTTCGTGCTATACTTTATTTCGCTGTCAGGAGTACACGCAACACTGATTTCCAGTAAGTGAAACTTGACGGCAAGCAACTTCTGAGTTATAATCTATAATGTTCGCCACGGGGTATAGCGTAGTTTGGTAGCGCGCCTGCCTTGGGAGCAGGAGGTCGCAGGTTCAAATCCTGCTGCCCCGACCATTATCTTGGCCCCATAGTGAAGCGGTTAACACATCAGCCTTTCACGCTGACGACGCGGGTTCGAATCCCGCTGGGGTCACCACTTTGTTACATTGAAACTTTCATATATTTAAGCCGGCGTAGCTCAATTGGCAGAGCAACTGATTTGTAATCAGTAGGTTGCGGGTTCGAGTCCCATCGCCGGCTCCACTATTCTTGGAGGAGTTCCCGAGTTGGCCAAAGGGGGCAGACTGTAAATCTGCTGGCAATGCCTTCACTGGTTCGAATCCAGTCTCCTCCACCATCTTATTGGGGCGTCGCCAAGTTGGTAAGGCACGGGACTTTGACTCCCGCATGCGTTGGTTCGAGTCCAGCCGCCCCAGCCAGTTTTGATCTTGGAGATTAGAGGTTAGGGATTGAAGAGTTATTTGTTTTCTAACCTCCAACTTCCAGGCTCCAGCATCCAATATGGGCCATTAGCTCAGTGGTAGAGCATCCGCCTTTTAAGCGGGGTGTCGATGGTTCGAGTCCATCATGGCCCACCATATTTGAGATTTAAGAAGTGAGAGTTTTGGAAGTGGGAACCTGTACTCACATCCCGTGCCTCACTTCATTTTTGCGAGGGTGGCGGAATTGGCAGACGCGCTAGACTTAGGATCTAGTGCCCAAAAGGTGTAAGGGTTCGAGTCCCTTCCCTCGCACCATTTTAAAAAGACCTGCAGAGATGCGGGTCTTTTTTTCGTTCATGCAATGACACTGCGGCACTACTGGCTCCTTACAAGCCTCTATACGCTACTCATGCTGCTAACCAGGCCCCTAAGCCCATGCTCCGGCTAGATCACCTCTAAGCGCCCAAAAAGTGCGTTTCTGGAGATGCTGGCACCCGGTCTTCGCTATACGCACATTTCACCTACCTACTCTTCTTGTTCCAACACAGTTTTCGCAGGGTAGAACCCATATTTGGCGTAGAACCCGAAGACCTGTTCGTTACCAGCAGCGACTGTCAAGCGGGTGCGAGTAACACCATGCTCCGTCAACCAGGCAAGCGCCATGCGCATCAATAGATCACCCAAGCCACAGCTGCGGTACCCAGGCAGCACGTAAAGCGAGTCAATCTCGCCAATCCTATCCTGAACAGTGCAGATGCAGTAACTCACTGGAATGCCTTCAGCGTTAAGCGCGAGGATTACCCCCACGCTTCCATTAGCCTTGCCTAACAACGCTGCTTTGCGTGCCGCAAAGGTCTTGCGAACATACTGCTCCGGGAAGTGAGGCGAATGGGAAATGTGATGCGCGTTCAGTTGTTCCCAAAGTTGCCCCACCTCATCCAGCAACTCAGTTCCACCCAGGCTGATGAATAACTCGTCCACAATCTTTCCCCCTGTCACACTCTCGACCGCAAATCAAGCTCCAAGCAGTCGCCTGGAGCCTGTCTTATACCCGTTGGTATAGAAAAGAGTCGAACACCTTGAATCCGTACTCTTTAGCCCTAAACATCTGTTCTGTACTACCCACAAACAGGATGCCACCAGGGCGAAGAGCTTCTGAGAAGTTGCGATATAACCTTTCTTTGACATCATCAGTGAAATAGATCATTACATTGCGACAGATAATTAGATCTATGTTTCGCGGATATGGGTCCCTAAGCAGGTCATGGCGCTTGAACTCTATATGCCTGCGCAAATCAGGGTTAATCTCGACCCCCTGTGGGACATTCATCAGGAAGCGGGCTCTATACCGTTCGGGAATCTGCTGAAGAGCCGTCACCGGATACTGTGCCTTGATGGCGCGGCTAATTGCCTGTTCATCGATGTCAGTCGCCGTAATACTATAGTTGGTTCCGCGAAAGCCATCTTCCATTATCATGGCCAAGGTATATGGTTCTTCCCCGGTAGAACACGCAGCGCTCCAGGCAGTAACTGGCCCGCCATGCGAAGAAGCAAGCAGCTCTGGAACAACTCTCTGCTCGAGCACGGACCATCTGCCAGGGTTGCGAAAGAACTCAGATACGTTTATTGTCATCTTGTCCAGAAACTCAGCTCGTGCAACAGCATCATTTCTGATAGCTTCGGCGTAGGCCATGAACGATGCATAACCTTTTCGGCTGAACAAGCTTTCCAGGCGCCGACGCATCTGTCGCTCCTTATAGCCACTCAAGTCAACTCCGGTGACGCTGTGCACTGTACGGCAAAACTCACCGTATTCATCTATGTTACGCATACGCTGCCCTTCCTCCCCACTCACTTGAGTATTAATATTCAAGCATCGGGAAGGAAATCCTGCCGATAGTCCTCTATTGCTCTAACAGATAACGCTGGTCAAAAGCTTCAGCAGAGATCAGCTCCGACTGTTGAAAGAAAGCGCTTATTTCTCTCTCTGCGGCTGTTGCTGAATCGGATGCGTGTATGAGATTTCTGCCTTTGTGCAGGCCAAAATCGCCCCTAATCGTCCCTGGGATTGCCGCTAAGGGGTCTGTAGCCCCGATCATGTGCCTGACTACGCTTACCGCATTTGGACCAACCACAGCTAGCGCCCAGATAGGGCCCGATGTTATGTAATTAATCAGCCGCCCAAAAAAGGGCTTGCCTTCATGTTGAGCATAGTGCTGTTTGGCCATTTCCTCGCTTAGCAGCAAGACTTGTACCCCCACTAAGGCCAATCCCTTGTCTTCGAGCCGCTGCAGCAAGCGACCGCACAAGCGGCGCTGTACCGCAT
>JAWLDB010000049.1:0-15343 GCA_041686915.1 Bacillota bacterium | reverse complement strand
CATCATTCCAGCGAATACCACCAAATGGGGTATGGATGAACAGATTTATCAGTATGTGGCTAATAAGCTAAAGGAGGCTGCTGCTGCAGAAGGTTGGCTCAGGATGCCCTGGGCCGTAAGGCCCCAAACTCTCCAACGACCTGACCAATTCGAGGGTTAACTCGGAAGGGTCTAGTTCTCCATCGAGGCGGATTTTGGGAATGAGTTGTTCTGGCGCTAGTGAAACCCTTACATGCTGATTAAGCTTTTGGCGCAGCTGCTCCACCTGCTCAACGTGCAATGTGAGGCCGGCTGCGGCATCATGACCTCCGTAAGTGATCAGCAGTTCAGCATGTTCCTGCAACACTTGAATCAGACTATAGCCGGAAATGCTACGACCGGAGCCTTTAGCATTATCACCGTCTATTCCCAGCATAATCACCGGCCTATGGTGACGCTCCATCAAACGAGAAGCGACTATGCCAATCACACCATGGTGCCAGCCTTCTTTTGCCAGAATGATGAACCACTGATTCGCCTCGCTGCTCTCAGCTAGCAGCTCCTCAGCTTCCAACAGAATCTGCTGTTCGATAGCTTGCCGCTCTGCATTCTGTTGTGATAGCAGCGCAGCCAATTCCTGAGCTCGACCTAGATCCTCGGTTAGCAAAAGCTCCATTCCTATTTCGGCTGCATTCAGGCGCCCGGCTGCATTTAGCCGGGGAGCAATCATAAAGGACACCTGCCCCGGTTTCAGCCCGCCGGCAGCATAGTTGATGTTCGCTTCAGCCAGGAGAGCTCCGAGTCCTGGGATACGGCTATCCTGCATAGCGGTTAGACCGAACTTGACAAACACCCGGTTTTCATCCACCAGGGGCACAATATCCGCAATGGTGCCAAGTGCTACCAAATCAAGGTAACGGGCGGCGACGCCGACACCAGACAACGCCTGTACCAGTTTAAGCGCAACACCGACTCCGCAGAGTTCCTGGAACGGATAACTCTGGTCTGGGAGTTTTGGGTTGATCACCGCCAGAGCGTCCGGCATTCGCATGGGGTCAGGGGTATGGTGATCTGTGACGATAACATCAATCCCCAGGCGGTTGGCTGCATCGACGGGCCCGGCAGCAGTGATACCGCAGTCCACAGTGATAATGAGGTCTATGCCCTGCCGGGCAAAATCCATGATGGCTTCCTCGTGCAGGCCATAGCCTTCTTCCAGACGTTTTGGTATGTAGTGACAGACCTGCAGGCCCAGGTCTCGAAAATATCGGACCAACAAGGCAGTAGATGTTAAGCCGTCGACATCATAGTCACCATAGATTAGAATCTGCTCACCAACCGCCACCGCCTGCTTGATGCGCTGCACAGCTGTCCGCATACCCTTGAGCAAATATGGCTCATGCAATTGGCTCAAGTCAGGGTTCAGGAACAACCTGGCTGCAGCCTCATCCCTAAAGCCCCGTTGGATTAGCACGTCGGCTGCTACCGGATGTATATTCAGTTCTTTGGCCAGATGCTTGGCCAGTTCACGGTCTCTCTTCGCTATCAGCCAATTGGCTCTTCCCACTTAGTATCCTCCATCCTATTCATAACAAGCAAGCAGCCAGCCATAAGCTGGCTGGCCACTACGCCACCGGACCTTCGCCTTCTGTCAACCGTTCTCCGGCAGCTTCACTCTGCGCAGCCAGGAACTCCTCCATGCGTTGGTCGAGTTCCTGCACCCGAGCTGTTTCCTTCTGCAGGTTTTCTTCAGCAGTTTCCAGCCGCCTGGTCAGATCTCTGATGCGAAGACTCTGACGCACCTGGTTGGGAGCACTGAACAACGCCATAATCAGAGAACCCACGGCCACTGACACGATAATTACTGCCGACAGCGGCACTCCCTCGAGGGTGCCAAGCAAGTAGTTAACCGTTACCAATCCTGTGTTATAGATAGAGAAGATAGCTACGAGCAGTGCCAGCACAAAGAAGAAAAGCAGTTTGATCTGCATAGTCTCACCTTCTTTCTAAAGCTTGGTCATGAGACGCCTGCAAATAGCGCCTCTACTATTAATGAATTCGCCTGTATGATTGTGATTTCCTGCAGAAAAACTGGGGCAGGATTTGCCTAACGTATGGCAGAAGTATCTGCAGTGATGCATAGAAATGCTATGTAATCCTACGGGGGGTGTTGTACTTGATATCAACCTGGAACCGCTATCTGGACATGGCCTTACTAAATGGCAACATTATCACCCAGGATGCCGGGCGGCCCAAATCAAACGCTGTGGGTATTGCAGGCAACCGCTTCGGCCTTGTTGGGGATGATGAGCAGATTAAACAGGCGATTGGGCCTGATACCAAGGTGATTGACCTTGGTGGTAAAACAGTGATCCCGGGCGTGTTTGACTCCCACAACCATATCATAGCAGGCGGGATACTGCTTGAGAGCGTTATGCTGTTTGGTATAGACACGATTGCCGGCATGCAGCAAGTAATAGCCAAGCGGGCTTCAGAATTGCCAAAAGGCGAGTGGATCTTAGGTGGGGGCTGGATTGAAAGCCAGTTCATAGAATACCGGCTGCCCACCCGCCACGACCTGGATGCAGCATCACCTGACCACCCGGTGATCTTGGACCGTCTGTTTGGCATGAGTGTGGCCAACAGCAAGGCGCTGCAGTTAGCCGGCATAACAGCAGCAACCCCTGACCCTGAGCGGGGTCAGATTGACCGTGACCCGGTCTCTGGAGAACCCACAGGTGTGCTGCGTAACGGCGCCCAGACGCTGGTTAAACGTGTTATCCCGCGCGAGTCAGTGAGGGATGAGGTAGCCAAGCTGGAAGCCCATATCAAGCGGGCAACCAAAGAGTATCTCAAATGGGGAATCACCAGCATCATCGACCCTGGAGTTTCTCCCTTGGCCATGCGCGCCTACCATAACCTGTACAAACGTGGTGAGCTGCCAGTGCGTGTTCAGATGATGCCTGCCTGGTACGGACTGTATTCGACCCACGGCAAGGACCTAAGCGGGCTGGTTGACACTCTCGGCTTCACCACGGGCTTTGGGAACGAGCATTTGAATGTAGGCCCACTCAAGATGGCCATTGACGGCGGCCTGGGCAGCAAGACTGCCATGCTGCACGATCCATATATCGACGGTCATGTAAGCAAAATCCCCCTGCGCCTGGATATCGACAAGCTGGAAGCTTACTTCCGGCAGGCAATTGAGGCCGGTTGGTCAGTTGGCATCCACACTTGTGGTGACCTGGCCCAGGACATCGCGTGTGAAACTTTTGACAGGGTGCTCACCGCATTACCCATGACCGGGCACCTCAATAACATCATCCATGGTTATCTACCAACCGAGAAGTCGCTCAGTATCATGGAGCGGCACAACATCGCGGTTTCAGTGCAGCCCGGCTTCATGTATGTGGAAGGCGACATCTACTTTGACCAGGTGGAAGAGCGCCGGCTGAGCCACTTCAAACCGCTGCGCACCTATCTGGATAGAGGTATTCTGGTAGCTGCCAACTCGGACATGACGTCGGCCCACTACAATCCATTCTTTGGCATGTATGCAGCCGTTACCCGCAGGACGTCACAAGGACGCCAGCTCGGTACCAAAGAGTGCTTAACCCGCGAGGAGATGCTGCCGCTGTTTACCCTTAATGGTGCCAAGTTGGCCGGACAGGAGCAGCGTGTCGGGTCTATCACTCCTGGCAAGCTCGCTGACCTGGCCGTCCTGTCTGACGACATCCTGACTGTAGCCGAGGCCGATCTGCTCAAACTGCAGGTAACACGCACCATGATTAATGGGCAATGGGTATACGACGGCGGCGAAGCATAAGGGCATTATTAAAGGCACCCGGTGGGTGCCTTTGGCCTGTTTGGATATTTATACCTTGACTGCCGTCCTGGCTCGCTCAGTTTCGGCGATACGCAGCAGACTAGGTGTGTTCAGCTCGTCAATTACGTGCAAGCTGCCTTCTGCCGCTTCCACGACCTTGCGCAAAATACTGCGATTTGGCTGCAGGCCGATACAGGAGAGATGGAACCTGGTCTGCTCGTGGAAATCAAGCGCCGCTTCCAAGGCATCGCGCAGTGGGTCAGTGCATTGCTCACCCAAAGTAGGGATGCCGTCAGTAATCAGTAGTAGCAGCCCTTCCCGGGATCCGCTAGTGTTGATGTGGCTGGCAGCTTTGCGCAATCCAGCAGCTAACGGGGTCAGACCGCCAGGGTTAATCGTGTCAAGGCTTGCCTTAATCTGTAAGTGATTGCGCGTAAAGGGTACTACAACGGACACGGCTTGCTCCTGGAAGGTGATTACGGAAATCCGGTCCCGGCTGTTACTGACCAAGTGCTCGGCCAGGCCTTTCGCTGCCTTGATACGCTTGCCCATCATGCTGGCCGAAGCATCAATCAGCAGGCAGATGTCGATGCCTTTGCGCTGCAGGCGACGTTCATAATGCAAATCGTTAGGCTCTACTCTGAAGCTGCATTGCTCCGGCAGCCCTCTGACCAAAGCACTGGTAACTGTTTCGGTTACTGCCAGTAACTCGCCCTGGGTCTTGCCGACTACGCGCCGGCTTAGTCCACGCTTGGCGGTTGGCCGCTTGGCCAGCGGTCCGAACGTGCCAGTGCTGCTATTAGGCTGCCTTACCATCATTAAACTTTGCTTGCGGAGTTCGGCCTCCAACTCGCGTGCGTTAGTCATCAGCTTGCGATTTAGTTCCATGCCTTCGTCGCTCAGCTTATAGCGATGCCCGGCCTTGTCCACATACCCGTACCCCTCCAGCTTGGTCCAAGCATCCATCAGCCTGGCTTCGCGCGGGTAGTAGGGCATGTCCGAGCGGTACGGCGCGCGACCATGCTTGGCCACCTCTGACAACAGGTTGCTTAGCTCACTTATGCTCTCCAGGTTTTCCAAGATATCGGCGACGGCTGTTAATTCGTAGCCGTATGCTTCCTCTTCGCCTGGCTCGCCACCGTGGTTTTCCCGTAGAAATGAGTCGGTGAAAGCAGTATAGGCAGACATGTCGCCCTTATTACCCAGCCTTGTCTCGTCGTGCAGTAAATTCTCAATCTGCCTTAGGCCGATGCCCTGCGAAATGATGGCATGTTCTACCGCATCGGCAATGTACATTACCACTGCCATGTCTGCATTGCCCACCTTGGCACTGATATGCACGTGGTTCATATGAGCTTTCTTCAACGACTCCTTTTGACCGTAACGCAGGGTTCCAGTTACACGCCCACCTCCCGCTCCGGTCTGGATGTCCATGTAATGCGCCATCTGGTAGCGAGCTGTGGCGTTCTCGTAACCTACCAGGGAACAGATTGCCTGGGTGTAGCGTTCAACTCCCTGCCGGACTGCCGCTGCAATCGGCACAGGGTCAAGGCGCTTCACCTCATGAAAGATATCAATGTGCACTATTTCGTCGGTTCTATTACGCCCATAAAACACCTTGCCTGCGTCTGCGTTCTTAACGACAGTTACCACTTCTGGTCTGTACGGGTCCACCGTATGCACCTTTCGGCTGCAGGCAGCGGCTTCGCCCAGCCTGCAGCCTGAATGAGCAGCCAGGATGCGACGCAGTTCGGCGTTCTTGCTTAGGAAGTTGTCAGTGATCACGGCGCAATGCTTCCTCGCTCATCACCATGCGCCCTTCCGGAAGGTCGCGCAGTTGTTTGGCAGCCTTCGGCGGAGCGATAATAGCTATCGTTTCAGGATCGGCCAGGCTGCTATCCAACATGCCCTCTGTCCCCGACGTTGGATTGAGCGGTGCAGGGCCTGTGGCGGGCATCATCTCACTGCCTGAAATTGGTTTGTGTTCATCGCTGCGCTCGCGCAGCGAACCAAACAGCCGGCTTAAGAAACTCTTGTTAAGTCCTGTCATACCCTCTTCAGTGGATAATTCGGTTTCGTGCAGCACCTGCTGCTGTTGCTCATCGGTCTGCTGCTGACCTGGTGTTTCTACTACCGGTGTATCCACCTGGATCTCTACGGGCGCTGCATTCAACCTGCTTAGCGCATCCAGAATATCATTGAGCACATGTGGAGCGGCACGGTGCTTGAGGACCATGGGAATGACGGTCTTTAGGTCATCATTTTCCACCCGCTCTTTGCCGGCGAGGGAAGCATGCACCTTTGCAGCCAGCACGATAGCCTCCAAGGCGCGCAAGCTTTCCAAACCGTGGTCCACGTAGACACGGGCTAGAAAAGATCGCAGGCGCTCCCCTAACTCAATC
Source organism: Bacillota bacterium (assembly GCA_041686915.1). Lineage (GTDB taxonomy): Bacteria > Bacillota > UBA994 > UBA5500 > UBA5500 > JAWLDB01. Next base: position 9,136 of record JAWLDB010000049.1, on the reverse strand, counting down.
TCATTCAGTCGCACGAGAGCGCTAGTCAGTCGGGCACTAACCGACAATCTGGCATCCTCGAGGTTGCGGATGGCAACAGCGGTGTCGGCTTGCTCGAGAATGGCTAACAGGGTCGACAGATTAGTCGGGCGCCTAACTCCCAGGCAGAGATCAAAGCGGTCAGCCAGTTGACGACGGATACCTTCCAGGGGACCCGGGTCCTCATCGGGATTGGAGGCTGCCCAGATTGTTACGAGGCTGGAAACTTCCACCTTAGGAATGCCTGCCTCCTCAATTTGCAGCCGCCCTGGTTTGGTACCCATGACATCCAGCAACACATCAGCTAGTTCGGGTGATGTATCGGCCAGACGATTAATTTCGTCCACGAAGACGACTCCCCTATGTGCTTGTGCCAAGGTGCCCGGCAGCAGAGCAGCCTCGGGGTAACTGCGGTCGGTTAGCCGCACCAGATCAACAGCGCCAACAACTGTAGCTACCTTGGCTGAGTGGGAAATCTCCAGGAAAGGCATCGGGATCCATTCGCTCCCTAACCTGGATAACTCAGCATAGTCCATATTTCTGTGATCCGGGCAGTGCGGTGCCTTCGGGTCACAGTTGTACATGCAGCCGGTGACCCGCTCAATGCGAGGGAGTACTTCCTTGGCTGCCCTTAAGATGGTCGTCTTACCGGTACCACGCAGCCCCTCGGCATGAATGTGCAATGGCACTGCGTTTTGCGCGGATAGTATAGACATTTCAACGGCTTTAAACAGAGACATGTTCTCAGGGTGGCGGATCAAGCTGGAATAGTTTTTCTGCATCATTGTTCCTCCCCAGGCTTAACATTCTTCCGTAGTTTGTCCCAAGAACATCCAATTTAAGAGTTAAGAATAAGAATTTTTGCCTTAAATTGCACTGGCATGAATGCCTTTCCATGCCAACTGGTAAATCGTCAGGAAATTTAAGGAATATCCGCAAAATTCGTTTGGCACTTGGATACAATAGTCGACAAGGGGGTGCTGGCAATGGAATATCCAAAAATCAATCTAAGCCTGGAAGCGTTAAGGGCGAGGCAGGACGAGAGCATTGAAAACCTGGACTTGAGAGAGTTTGGCTTCTTCCTGGAGACTTTTAACCCGGAGAGTGGCGGAAGTGGCCACTTCCACGGAGATAACCACTCGGTTAACTTTAAGACGATGGATGAGCTGTGCGAGATCGTGGTCAATCAGGCAGACTTGCCGGCCGAAGCGTTCTATTATCAGGATGCGATGGCTACCTGTGATGAAATTGAGCATGAGCTCAGGGAAGACGGGATTCACTGCGCTTGGAAGGACCAGATGATCAAATCTGAGATGACTGGGATGCATCCGGCGCGCGCCCGCGTCTGCTATTACATTCCACCCGGCGAAACGGAAACAAAGAAACTGGCGGTGCTCAGGGATGGTACAACCATCGCCAACTTCCGGACAGTTGAATAAAATATAGCGCGAAAAGCCACCAGGCTCGGAGACCTGGTGGCTTTTTCTTAGTTTGTTAGGCCTGTAGTTCGGCTATGCGAGCGGAAACGCGCTCCTGCTTCTGTTTCCAGTCCTCGAGTTTCTCGCGTTCCTGTGCGACTACCTGCTCAGGTGCCTTGTTGACAAAGCCTGGGTTGTTCAGCTTCTTCTCACCCCGATCGACCTCGCTCTGCAAAACCTTAAGCTCTTTCTTCAAGCGCTCGATTTCCTGGTCGATGTCGATCAGACCGGCGAGTGGCAGGTAGATTTCGGCGCCGCTAACGACAGCTGTCATCGCTTTAGCTGGCTTCTGGTCGCCGGTCATACCGATGGAGAGTTCAGAGATGCCAGCCAGTTTTGTGAAGTAGGCAGCAGCCTGGGTCAGTAGCTCTTTCACTTCCGAAGTAGCGGCATGCAGCGTGCATTCTACCTTCTTGCTCGGAGCGACGGACAGCTCGGCCCGGATATTACGCACTGCCTTAATTGCATCCATCACCATGGCCATGGCACGCTCAGCATGCTGATTGGCAAAGCGGTCTTCAACAGCCGGCCAGGGGGCAATCATGATACTTGAGCCCTGATGGGGCAAATGCTGCCAGATCTCTTCGGTGATAAACGGCATGAACGGATGCAACAGGCGTAGTGTCTTCTCCAGCACGTAAGCAAGCACCGACTTGGCAGTATGTTTGGCTGCCTCGTCTTCGCCATACAAACGGCCCTTGCTGATCTCGATGAACCAGTCGCAGTACTCGCTCCACATGAAGTCATAGAGCGTACGCATGGCTTCGCCGAAGTTATAGCTGTCGATGAAACCGAGCACTTCAGCAGATACCTGATTGACGCGGCTTAGAATCCAGCGATCTGCTAGCTCCAGATTGTTCTCCACATCGATTTCTTCATAAGAGAAATCTCCCAGGTTCATCAGCACATAGCGCGAAGCGTTCCAGATCTTGTTGGCAAAGTTGCGCGCTGCCTCGATCTTCTCTGGGTAATAGCGGCTATCGTTGCCCATTGTCGTACCGCTGATCAAACTCCAGCGCAGTACATCAGCACCGTATTGATCGATCACTTCCAGGGGATCAATGCCGTTGCCGAGGGACTTAGACATTTTGCGCCCTTCAGCATCGCGCACCAAACCGTGCAGTAGAACATCCTTGAAGGGGACTTCCCCCATAAACTCCAGCGAGCTGAAGATCATCTTGGCCACCCAGAAAAAGAGGATGTCGTAGGCCGTCACCAGCACGTTGGTCGGGAAGAAGTAACTGAGCTCAGGTGTCTTGTCCGGCCAGCCGAGGGTGGAGAAGGGCCAGAGTGCTGAGCTAAACCAGGTGTCGAGCACGTCTTCATCCTGTTTCAGATTGGCGGAAGAACACTTGCTGCACTGGGTTGGGTCATCGGACGCAACGATCGTTTCACCGCAATCCTGACAATACCATACCGGTATGCGGTGGCCCCACCACAGCTGGCGGGAAATACACCAGTCGTGTACGTTCTCCATCCAGTGATAATAGATCTTGGTGAAGCGGTCGGGAACGAGCTTGGTTTCACCGCGTTTGACCGCATCGACGGCTGGCTCAGCCAAGGGTGTCATCTTCACAAACCACTGCAGTGAAACCATCGGCTCAATTACGTTATGGCAGCGGTAGCAATGGCCAACTGCGTGCTTGTGCGGGTCAATCTTCACCAGGTAGCCGCCGCTGTCGAGGTCCCTGACAACTGCCTTGCGGGCATCGTAGCGGTCCATGCTCTCGTACTTGCCGGCTTCCTGGGTCATCTTGCCGTCCTTGCCGATGACCTTGACATGGTCGAGCTTGTGGCGCAGGCCAATCTCAAAGTCGTTCGGATCATGCGCAGGCGTTACCTTAACAGCGCCGGTACCAAACGCAGGGTCTACATAGTCGTCGGCCACGATGGGGATCTCGCGGTCCATCAGAGGCAGGAGCACCTGCTTGCCAATCATGCCCTGGTAGCGCGCGTCTTCCGGGTGAACTGCCACAGCAGTGTCACCAAGCATGGTCTCGGGACGGGTGGTAGCCACTTCGATGAAGCCGGAACCATCTTTTAACGGATAGCGCAGATGCCAGATATGGCTGTCCTTCTCCTCGTGCTCAACCTCATCATCAGAGATAACTGTCTGACAGCTCGGGCACCAGTTGGTGATATAGCTGCCGCGGTAGATCAGGCCCTTGTTGAACAGGCGGGCAAAAGCTTCGCGCACGGCCCTGGACAAACCCTCATCCATGGTGAATCGGGTGCGGTCCCAGTCGCAAGAACAGCCGATCTTCTTCAGCTGGTTGATGATTGTACCGCCGTATTGTTCCTTCCACTCCCAGGCGCGCTCCAGGAACTTCTCACGCCCCAGGTCATGTTTACTGATGCCTTCCTTGGCCAGTGCCTCTTCAATCTTCACCTGCGTGGCAATGCTGGCGTGGTCGGTACCAGGCATCCACAAGGCCTCGTATCCCTGCATGCGCTTGGTGCGAATTAAGATATCTTGGATGGCGTTATCCATGCCATGCCCAATGTGCAAAGCGCTAGTGATGTTGGGCGGCGGAATAACGATGGTGTATGGTTCTTTCTCGGAGTTTGGTTCTGCGTGGAAGTACTTCTGGTCAACCCAGTGCTGGTACCATTTTGCTTCCACTGCTTTTGGGTCATAAACTGTGGCCAGGTTTTCTTTCATTTGTCTCGCCTCCTTAGTGAAATCGATGAGAATCACAAAAGCCTTCCGTCCTGATTAAGGACGAAAGGCTTCTTCCGCGGTACCACCTTAAGTGAAAGGGTGTAAGCACCCTTCCCTCTCTGCTGCTGTAACGGGCAGACCCGTTCCGGGCTAAGCGCGCTGTTCACCCGGAAAGCTCGGCGGCGACGTTCACACATTCTTACCTGGAAAGGCTTGCAGCCTGTGACCTTCCCTCTCTTGAGGTTTATGTTTGTGCTACTCCTCCGCGTCATTGCGATGGTTTTAAATATTATATGCAGGCTTGTTGCCAGATGTCAAGGCCAGTCTAACGCCTGTTCTTGATAAACTCAGCCAGATCAGCAATCTTGCAGAACGAATAATGCAGGTCGTGGCGTTCGAAAGCGGCTGTGTATTTCAGACCGCTACCTGAAACGATGGCAACGATGCGCTCATCTCCCTGCAAGTATCCCTGCGCTTTCAGCTTGCGGATGGAGGCTATGGGAACGGCAGATGCGGGCTGTCCAAATACGCCTGCTTTGGCGAGGTCGGCCTGCGCAGCGACAATCTCGTCATCGGTAACTGTTACACAAGTGCCACCATTATCTTTCAGAATGCGCAACACCTGGTTACCACTCGGTGGGTAGGGATTCTCAATGGCGTGGGCGATGGTATTAGTCTGACCGAAATGCTCAGTTTCATCGGCACCTTTGTTCCACGCCGTGGCAATCGGCGAACAGCCTGAAGACTGCGCGCAGATGATCTTCGGAACCCGCGTAATCAGACCGGCATGGAAGAATTCCCGGAAACCTTTCTCAATGCCGCGCAAGTTTCCGCCGGCGCTGGTCGGTACAACTACGTAATCGGGAACCTCAAAATCGAGCTGCTCACAGATTTCAAACGCGATGGTCTTGGAGCCTTCAATGCGGAATGGGGAGTCCGAATTGATGAAATAGATGTCGTTTTGTTGCCCCACTTTCAGGCTCTCAAAGTAGAGATCGCCGTAATCGCCTTCTACGGTTATCAGGTCGGCGCCGTAGATTGCGATAGGATTAAGCTTCTCGGCTGCAATGGTGCTGCTGACCAGTACGTACGTCTTAAGACCGGCCCGCGCACCGTAGGCAGCAACAGAAGTAGCCATGTTACCACTGGAAACGGTACCGATTTGCTTATACCCCAGCGCGTGGGCGTGCTGCAGCCCTACCATGGTGCCTCTGTCTTTGAAGGACCAGGTTGGGTTCTGCGTCTCGTTCTTCAGATACAAGCTACCGATCCCAAGCTCCATAGCCAAGTCTCCTGATTCAATCAGGGAAGTGAAACCCTCTTGCAGTGACAGGTTTCTATTAGCCTGCTCAAAGGGGAAAAAGCCAGCATACCGCTCAAGGATATTTTGCTTCAGAGGGTTACCCTCTGTAATGCTGCCCTGCTTCACCAGTTCCAACTCAAGGGGTTCGCTGCAGTCATGACAGCGAAAATTAGGTCCATCTATCGGATACTGCTGTCCGCACTTGGTGCAAATTAGATGCATCGCCTTCATTTGCTCACCGCTCCTCTCGTTGACCCTAAACTATTCTATGCTGTTCATTGCCCCAGTCTTCTAGTTTCTCGCAAGCAGACCGGGTTCCCTGCCGACAGCAGAGCAAAAACCCGCCTTGATAAAAGGCGGGAACACGCTATTTAAGCAGCTGCTCGACTTCCTGCGAACTGGCCACTCGACCTGAGACCTTAACTACGCCGTCGATCACCAGACCAGGAGTCTTCATTACACCATAAGCCATGATCCGCTGCAGGTCCTCTACCTTCTCTACTTCAGCCTGTTTACCGCTCTCTTGCAGCGCAATCAACACGTTATCGTAAAGCTTCTTGCAGTTCTTGCAACCTGTTCCTAGTATCTCTATCTTCAAGTCCTAACCCCCCTTAGTGCTCGGTTGACCCGAGGGCAGTCGCACACACACAATTACGCTCGTCGCCCAGCGGAAGCCGTTCGATAACAGTGAATAGCAGTTTCTTCACGTTTTCTACATTGGCTGCAAACACCTTCATCACCGCCCCGTGAGTTACGGCAGGAATGTCAGCGCGGCCTTCAAGACCGGCGTCATAGTCGGTGACAAGAGAGATGTTGGCATAGCAAATCTCCAGTTCTCTGGCCAGCATGGCTTCCGGATAACCAGTCATGCCGATCACATGCCAGCCATTCTTGCTGTACTCGCGGCTTTCGGCACGAGTCGAGAACCGCGGCCCTTGGATGACTACCATCGTGCCTGCCGGATGGGCCTTGATGCCGATGTCATCAGCTGTCTCGGAAATCAGCTGGCGAAGGCGAGGGCAGTACGGGTCAGCCGGACTTACATGGCGCACTTCCGGGCCTTCAAAGAAGGTATCGGAGCGGCCGAAGGTGCGATTAACGAACTGGTCGGCAATCACGAACTCCCCTGGGGCAATTTCAGCCTGCAGGCTACCCACAGCCGCCGGAGCAATGATGTGCTGTACGCCCAAGCTTTTCATAGCCCAAAGGTTCGCACGATAATTGATCTTGTGGGGTGGAATGGTATGGTCCTTACCGTGACGGGGCAGGAACGCTACCCGTTTGTCCCCCAAGCGCGCGATAGCGATCTTATCGCTAGGGCTGCCATAAGGAGTATCGATCATAACTTCTTCGACGTCACTCATGAAGGTATAAAAACCAGAGCCACCAAATACGCCGATATCGGCTTTCTTTTCCAAAGCAATCACCTCATTAACACGTTAGTTCCTAAGTCTTATTTGCTAAATCCAACCGATTTCCTGCTAAAGTAGCTTACCGAACAGGTTCCAGGTCTGGGCTGCCTCGATACGCACCTGCACCAACTGTCCGCGCAGGTCATCAGCTGACACAAAATGCACCAGTTTGTTGCCGCTAGTCCGCCCTGTGAGCTTGTCCGGGTCAGTCTTGCTAGGGCCCTCGACCAGCAGTTCCTGCACCGTGCCCACCAGCTGCTCATTCTTTTCCAGGCTGATGCGGTTCTGGGTATTGATCAGGCACTGTAAACGGTCCTTGCTGACTTCGCGTTTGACCTGTTCCTGCATTTTGGCGGCTGGCGTACCCTCACGCGGCGAATAAGCGAAAGTAAAAGCCGCATCATAACCGACTTGCTCGATCAGGCTGAGGGTATCTTCAAAATCCTGTTCTGTTTCCCCAGGGAAGCCCACAATCAGGTCTGTAGTCAAAGCAATATCCGGTATCCTGGCGCGGATACTATTCACCAGGTTAAGATAGTGCTCGCGAGTGTAGCCGCGATTCATCGCGTGCAGTATACGCGTGCTACCTGATTGCACCGGCAGATGCAGGTGCTTACAGACGTGCTCGCACTCTGCCATCGCGTCAATCAGGCTCGGACTGATGTCTTTTGGGTGGGAAGTGGTGAAACGAATGCGTTCGATGCCGGTCTCGTTAACCAAGCGGAGCAACGCTGCAAAGTCCGCATCCCGCTCCAAATCCTTGCCGTAACTGTTGACATTTTGGCCAAGCAGCGTAACTTCCTTAAAACCCTTCTCCACCAGTTGCCTGACTTCCTCAGCGATGCTCTCAGGCTGACGGCTACGCTCACGCCCGCGCACGTGCGGCACAATACAGTAGGTACAGAAGTTATTGCAGCCATACATGATCGTGACCCAGGCCTTAAGTCCATCATGCCGAAGTCTGGGCAGATGCTCGTGTACATCCCCTTCTTCATCCCAGACCTGCAGCACAGTCTCCTGGCTGTCCTGGGCGGTGCGCAACAGTTCAGGAAACTCAGTCAGGTTATGGGTGCCAAAGATAATGTCGAGATAGGGGAAGCGCTGCTTCATCTTCTTGGCTACTTCCGACTGTTGGGACATGCAGCCACCCACAGCGATAATCATATTGGGATTGGCCTGTTTGTAGCGGTAAAGCTCCCCAATTTTGCCATAGACCCGCTGTTCAGCATGTTCGCGTACTGCACACGTGACCAGGATAATCAGGTCTGCTGCACTTTCTTCCGCTGTCTCAACATAGTTCATCTGTTCCAGCAGCCCGGCCAGCACTTCTGCATCATGCTCGTTCATTTGGCAGCCGTATGTAAAAGCTTTATAGAGTTTCTTTCTCATAGGTAACACCCCCAGGATAGATTGTAAGCGAAACCAGCACTTCTTAGCAAACTTCTTGTCTAATGCCACGCTCTGCAACTTACGTACGTCCTGGGGGTTATCCTTAATCTCTGGCCAAGTGCCCCGGTTCAGCCTACGCCCTCGCTTGTGATTATCACTGCAGGCGTACTGCAGATCAGACAAGGCCCCCTATCGGGCTGAGGCCAGCGGCATGTGCAGCCTCTCTCTCCCAGCGTGTTTTCCAGGATGCCCTCAGTACCTGCGTCCGCAAGAGCGGCATTTGTCCTATGGGCTGGTTGCATTACCTATTGCATTACCAGATGCTTGAAGGTAGGGGGCTTTGACTGGATGACGCCTACCAGTTCAGAGCGACGCTACCTCAGCTGCTTGCGCGTCAAAAGTCAAACATACTCTCCCTTTCTTCCCTGGAGTGGAGTTCAAATCTGCATTCATGGATCCATTTCGGCGCCGCCGCTGGAGACCAGAGTGCTGCGCCGAAATGTGCAGCGGCGTGTACTACCACACACACTGCGTTTAGGTCCAAGTCATAGCATTCAGAGTAGCTACTGTGTGATTTCATGGGAAACTGGTCCTTGAACTTGTCATTGTACATCGGTCGAAAATACCGTATTAGGGCTGCTTCAGTGAAGCTAACTCTGTGTTTCTCCGTCATTGGACCTTTGAACACCCGCTTTATGTGAGCCAGTTCTTCTTCCTCCTCCGCGCTGCAGCCATTTCTGCCATCGAATGAGGCGATCATGTGCTCGTCAAACGCTAATGGAACGATCCAGACCTCCTTATCTGGACACAGCCGTATGGTGTCTGCGTATATTCTTTGAAGAGCAGAATGGTTCACAATTCGATCTGATGCTAC
>JAWLDB010000048.1:0-15480 GCA_041686915.1 Bacillota bacterium | reverse complement strand
TCCGGCGCCAGATCCAAGCCGACAGCCTCCCGACCGAGGCGTTTGGCTGCCAGGAGAGTGCTACCACTACCGCAAAACGGGTCAAGCACAATGTCAGCCATGCTGGCAGAAAACATGCGAATCAGCCGGGTCGCCAGTTCTTCCGGAAACATGGCTGGATGGCGTAGAGAACGTTCCTCTGCGCTTTTCTCAACATCATTCCAAACACTAATTGATAGCTTAAGCCACTCCTTGCCACTTAGGCCAAGTCTCTCCCTCGTCCCCATCTTTGGCGCCCCCATTCGAAAAGCAGCCAGGATTAGCTGGCTGCTTGTTGTGCATTGTCTGCTTGCTTACCTGGTCTTTCAAGTTGCCTACCTCGCAGCCAACCGGCAGTAACGAGCAACATCACAGCTGTGACCAAAAATACTACCTGTATGTTCCAAAGACCGCCGACATAGCCACCCAGCAACGGGCCAATTACTGCTCCCATCTGACTAAAACTAGTGCTGATGCCAAAAGCACGACCACGGAAATCATCGTCGACGGCCCTGGCAGTCAAAGCGTTACTGGCAGGCATCAATGCAGCCAGGAACAAGCCAAAGATGAAGCGGAGACCTCCAAATACCCAAAGATTGCGGGTTAGCGCGAGCGGTAGGCTCATGAAACCAGCCAATGCGGCCGACCCAACCATACCCACTAGCAGTACACGCCTGAAGCCCCATTGTTCACCTTTTCTACCCCAGACCGGTGCCGCTATAACAGTGGCTACCCCAGCCAAGGAAAAGATTATACCGGTTGCAAGTGCGGCATCAGCGCCCTGCATGATCTCCTCAATATAGATAGGAAGAACTGGCTGCAGTATCATGACGGCGGACTGGAACAGCATGACCGTCAACAACATCGTAAGCAGAACCCTATTGGTCATAGCAGTTTTTAGGTCGTTGAGTACGTTGGTTTTGAGCTTTGGATTCGGCTTGCGCAGTTCCTTTACTCCGAACATAACCACCACGGACGCGGCAAACAGAATCATTCCGCCGAGTAGCAGAGTCTGCTTTATCCCTAGATAGTGACTCATCACTCCACCAACCAAGGGCCCCATTATGGAACCAAAGGCACCACCGGTCTGCAACAGCCCAAGACTGCTACCTAGCTTTTCGTCAGGCGTATTCGTCGCCACCAGAGCAATCGAGGAAGGTATGAATCCGCTCAAGAAACCGTTAAGCATGCGAAGCGCCAAGATCTGATACGGATTGGTTGCAAACGCCATGAGAATGTAGGCCAGGCCTATTCCAAATCCGGAGCGGATAATCATCACTTTGCGACCATACTTGTCAGCAAGAGCACCCCAGATAGGGGACATCACGGCACTCATCACGAAACTAGCGGCAAAAGCAATGCCGGACCAAGTCTCCAAGTTATCCTGCACTCCTACCTGCTTAAGCAGCATCGGTAGAAAAGGACTGACTAAAGAGAAACTCATACCGGCAATAAAGGTTCCAACCCATAGTACATAGAGATTCTTCTTCCACTGTGGCATAGTACTATTCCTCCTAGTGGACAAATTGTCCCTATTGATTGTACTACTACCACAGGCGAAATACTAGTGACGTTATCTGGTTTTGCTTACCTGCTGATCAACTGATCAAGCCTGTTAACGACGCTTTCTGTCATCGCGGGTTCGCGCAAGATTAGCAGAATAGTGTCATCGCCAGCGATGGTACCCATGATCTCACTGTACTCAAGCTTGTCCAAAGCGGCAGCGGCGGCAGCCGCCCCACCGGTAAAAGTCCGGAGTATTATGAAGTTGCCCGAATGATCTATGCTGAGGACTGCATTACGCAGTGTTCTCACCATCCGGTCTGTCAAGCTGTGGCCCATTTGCCCTTCCAGTTGCGTGTAAGCCAACCGACCGCCACCTATAGGAGACTTAACCAGTCCGAGTTCCTTGATATCCCGAGATATGGTTGATTGGGTGGCTGGATATCCTGATTTCTCTAACTCCGCAAGCAACTGCTCCTGCGTCTCCACGGTCTGCTGGCTGATAATCTCCAGTATCTTCGCCTGCCGCTTCTCCTTCATAATGACCTCCTGCATATTCAAACATTCTATTCACAATGTTATCCTGAGGATTTGGGAAATGCAAGCATCAAATGGTACACAATGGCAACATTTTTCCCGAATGTAAACAGTGACGCAGGGCGGTGCCACTCTTTCTATCGGTTTATGTTCCATAGAGCCTGCAAGGCAGCTGCATAAATATCCGCTGAGGCTACTACCTGATCAAGGTAACCAAACTCATTGGGTGCATGCCAATTCTGACCGGAAGGCCCAAAGGTACAGGTCGGAATGCCAAGCAGCCCGCCCAGGTAGTTAGCATCACAGACTGATGGATCAAAGGTAAGCTGCGGCTCACGACCGATGATCCGCTGATAAGCGGTCGAGAGAGCCTGCACAACCGGTGTATCTGCCTCAAAAGCAAACGGTTCCAGGAAGGGAGTCTTGCGCGGCGTCCATTGTTGAAGCACTTGGTCACGCAATCCCAAGCTATCTATCACTTCCTCTACTTCCTGCCAGACGGACTCTTTGTTTTCACCAGGTACAACATAGCGTTCGTAGTACAGTTTCGCGCTATCAGGCACCAGCAGAGCTCTCCTGTTACCGGCTTCCATCCACCGGACTATGGGAGTACCCCGCCCCATTAAAGGGTGCTCGATTGGCGTTGCCAGGTTGTCCAGTTTCACCGCCAGCTTGCTGGCAGTGATTAACGCATTCCGACCCTCTTTTGGATAACGGCTGGCATGTGCCGACTCGCCTTGCACTGTCAGTTCCATACTGTAGCGCCCGCGATAGCCAATCACCATAGGGTCAAACCGGCACTCGCCTACAATCGCGTGATCGGCTCGCAAGCCACGCTCGATCACCTGATAGGTTCCTTCTGAGTTCAGCTCTTCATCACATGTAAAAGCCATAATCGCTGTACCGCCTAGAGTACCTTCCTCCAACAGCGTGTGGACTGACTCTATCATGGCCGCGAGACCACCCTTCATGTCGCAGGCACCAAGTCCATACACCTTATTACCGTCCTGCAAGGGCTCAAACGGATCTGTCTTCCAACCTTCCAGGACAGGGACAGTATCGAGGTGCCCCGAGAGCAATACGCTGGGACCTGGTGTCTCTTTGGTACGGGCGATGAGGCTAGGTCGTTCGGGAGTTAGATGGACCAGCTCCACCTCCAAGCCTACTCTTTCCAGATACTCTGCCAGGAAAGCTGCTATTGGGCCTTCCTGGCCCGTCATGCTGGGAATTCGCACAAGCTGAAAGTAAAGATCAATTAAACGCTGCTTGTTCATCTTTTTACTCCTTTCATATGAGGGGACGTATTCGTGCCCGTCTGCGGTAAAAACCATCCGCGACAGGCTTTGCGACCTGCTCTAACTGCACTGGCCTGGAAGCGAGCCAGTGCAAGCAGGCCTCCTGGGCCATGCTGTGAGCCCTGCTACACAGCTTAAGATAATCTCCGCGGGCTGTCTCGTCTGCTACCTCGGTTGTGAAATCCAATATGGTCAGGTTTGGCCACCTATGTGAGGCGAACCGCATCTGCGGGGACTTGTAGGGAACGTAGTACCACATGATACCCCCACGCTCCTCTCCCGCGAAATGATCTTCCAGGTACGGGACGAAGTACTTGCGCCAACTTGCCAATAACGCCTGGTTGCGCTCATCAATCGCCTGCTCCGCCACCAATCTAGTAGTTACGATTTTTTCCAGATCGGCTGCTGCCTTCCTTCCAACTGCCTCTTGATCGTCTAAGAGCCAGAAGTAGGCATAGAAAAGGGAGCGTGGTATCCAGAAGCTGGCGAACCAGGGACAGAGATAACCGGAGAATGGCTGCTCCCACTCATGGGAGGGGATGCCGTGGTTGTCCACCACCACATCCGGTACCCACTGTGACCACAGACTCGGCAATGCGCGCGCTTCCGGAACGGCAGGATCATCCAGGAAGTAGGCATCACTAAACTCCCGGCCCTGCGAGTTAAACCGCGCAGCATGCAACTTATGCAGTGGGTTCGACTGGGCGAGTTGTTGGTGGATCGCTGCTCCATCTACATTCTCCAAGGGAATACAAGCTACATTTATGCGCTGCAGCAGTTCTGCCTGTGTCGAGCCTTCTGCCAATGACTGCATCAGTTCCATAGCAGCGTTGGTACTGGAGACTTCGTTGGCATGATGACGATTATTGAGCAGCCAGGTTGGCTTCCATCCGGCGTACTTGGTTGTAGAGACGATTGCGCCGCCAGGAATGCTTGTGGCTGCTATGCTGTAGATATGGCGGCCCTGACGGGATACACCCGCCAGACGCACCTGCACTCCAGGCTTGTCCTTCAACACGGCCAGCCGTTCTCTGCACTCTTCGATATAGATTACATCATTTGCTGCTCCCTGGGGGATCGGCGAGGGCATTGCGCGGTGCAAGCGCGTCTCCACCAGCGAGCTACCGCCTGGGTAGGTTAGCGTAATACTTGCACTAAGGCCGCAAGAGCAATCAACTGCCCGTAGTATACTCCCAATCCGTGACGCTTCGCTCTCTGAAGCTAGCTGCCACTCCCATTTGGAGCTCTCTACACTGTCTCCCTGGAGCAGAATGGCGGTCAGCCTGGGACGTGCGATTAATTGATCATGGCGCTTCTGTGCCAGGCGGTACCTCAGCTGCGGCCGTTGGCCTGGTCGGACCCGAATGTCGGGCAGAATTAGGCCCGGTGACCGCAACACCTGCCCGCTCTGCTCCCCCAAGCGTTTGAACAAATCGAGTCCGACGAAATAGATGTCCTCATGCAGCGCGTCGGCGACTGAGACCATCTCCTCCCTGACACCTAGCAACTCCTCTGGCTCGCTGCATTCCACTTCGATTTCCAGACGCTCAAAGAAAGGTTGGCTGAACGTGTTAAGCCCTCCTGCTGTTTCGGCTGACCCCAATAAGATAGGTAGAATCTCTGTCTGATAGACGTCAAAAATCCTTTCAGCATCAGTTCTGATGCGTACAAAGCTGGCTTGCGTACCTGCAACAAGCTTGATACCTCCCGTAGGAGGATGCACCAGGGGCTTTTCACCGACTAAGGGCAGATATGGTTGGCTGCCGTACCATACGTCCAGTACCCTCGTGAGTAGGGCTACCCCTTGTTTTGACCAGGCAGTGACCCGATATGTATTGGTCAGGCTGCTGTTTAGCTCAAAGGTTATCTGGTCGGGGTGCATGTTTAGGCAACAAGCCAGGACGTGATCAACCGGATACAGTTCCAGTAGCCAGCGGGCTTCCGGATCAAGAGCATCTGCTACCTGGAAGGGAGCTACCTCAATCTTGATTCGATCAACCTGTCCGCATGCCAGCAGCTCTGGGACGAGTTCTTCCTTCACCCAGTGCAGCCCTTGTTTGTACGCGCAGCGCACAATAACGTGTGCGTTCACCCCAGCAGCAGATGCCATCTCCTGTAACTCCGTGGACAATTGCTGCCGCACGGGGAGAGACTCTGAAACGCGTATCTCGGCAGATATGCTGCCCTCAGCTTGAGCAAGCGTTTGTTTCCATGTCAGCCGTACTTCCTCTACCTCCCATTCCAGGTCGACTTCCTGCCAACTGGCATCAACTGACGTTTCACGCGCCAAACCTTCCAGAAAAAGGGCAATCTCGGCCCATGTCATCCCTATCTGGGTCTGGGGGTATTCTCGTGCGAGGTAGCGCCAGGCGCTAGTGCGGGCATACGCGTCTCCATGCACTTCTACGCACCCATGCTTCAGCCAAATACCGGGCTGAGAGGCGTCTTCCGTTGACCTTATCAAGGCCTGCGTGCCGGTAGATGAACAAGGGGCTGTAAAGGTGCAACCGAGGGTCTCAAGACCCCATCTGGCTGCCAGGTTAGTTACAGCCACCCACTCCTGCAAGCTTTCGGCGACAGGGAGCATCCCCGAGTTCCAGTTATCCGCCAAGAAGTCGCCATCGCTGTCAGAGAATAGTCCTTTCAGGCTGTATAGATTGCTCAGGCATGATACGCAGCCATTTGATTGTTCAGACACGCTCGACATCTTGGGAAGAGGCCCACGACTTAGTTCCTGAGTCTGCGTATACCATATGAGCTCATCCCGTTCCAGCATCACAGCATCAGCACCGGTGACCGGCACGCCTGCGGGAAACTGTGCAGCAAAATAACCCAGTAGCTTCGCAAGCTCGTCGTCTGGACCCTCGAACAACAAGTCATGTTGATGGAGCACTGCCCGGGCGTAATTGGCTGGCAGTGGTGGCAGCATGTTTAGGCCACACTCTTGCCGAACTCGCCCTCCTACAATAATCCGCCAAGTGGTCGGAGATGGCGATGCCGCCTCTGACCGGGCATAGCATAGAGGCAGGCTTAGCGCCGCCACTTCCAATCCGAGTCTTACAGCCAACTGCGCAACTGCAGCATAGACCTGGCTGCTTAGCCCATCGGAAATAAGAATGGATACGTCAAGTCCGTCGGCGAGGCCATCCCCGTCTCCATCTACCGTCCAGGCCCCGGTCTGCATCAAATCCCTGATGTACATACTCGTCCACCTTTTCTTCACGAGATTTTTTGGTCTGCCAAGCCATCTGAAACCATATTGCTCTAATAGAGGACTTGTCTAAATCAGCTTGGGGGGCTGTCAATGAGCAACAAACGTAACCGTCTGACAGGCAACGCCATGATTTTGACCATGGCCAACGCCTTTAACCGGATAGTGGGATTTGTTTATCGTATCGTTCTGATCCGCATGGTTGGGCAAGAAGCCGTTGGCCTGTTCCAGATGATTTTTCCAATATACTTCCTCTTTCTAGTCTTGGCTAGCGCCGGACTACCAATCGCTGTGTCCAAGCTGGTATCTGAGCGCAAGGCACGAGGTGACTCATCGGGAGCAGCCGCAGTGCTGCGCACAGCAGCATCGCTGGCTGTAATTATGGGTCTTGGGGCCAATGTCCTGCTCTTCCTGCTGGCCCGCACCATCTCCTATGACATGCTTGGTGACCCGCGCACTTTCCTGGCACTTCTGATCATCGCACCCTCACTGCCGTTGGTTTCGCTATCCGCAGTCTATCGCGGATACTATCAAGGAATTGAAGAGGTGCGAGTAGTTGCCGGTTCGTTAATCGGCGAACAAACGGTGCATGTGCTAGCTACTCTAGGCCTAGTGGCTGTGACATTGGCTAAGGGTCCTGTCTATCTCTCAGCCAGTTTGGCAGCCGGCAGCATCCTGGGCGAGTTCGCGGGACTCTCAGTTTACTTGGTCTGCTTCCCATTCTTCCGTTTAAATGCTGAAGTCCGGCGTGAAGTGCCCAAGCGGGCAGACATAGTTCGTACGCTATTCGCCATTTCCATCCCCGCCACGGCTACTCGCTTGGTGTTATCCCTCGCGCAGGTGATGAACAGCATGATAATCCCCTCTCGATTGCGCCTCGCAGGTTATACTGCCAGCCAGGCAGCGATTGCTTTTGGAGAGCTGACTGGCATGTCACTCAATCTCTTATTTGTCCCATCCCTTTTCACTGTATCACTGGCCGCGACTCTACTGCCGCAAGTCTCATCGGCCGCAGCGAGAAACGACCCAGAGAGGGCGCGCAAGGTGTTCTTACGATCGTTACGTTGGACGGCTCTCCTCAGTCTGCCATGCTCTGCCCTGTTCATTGCTCTGGGAGAACCACTTTGCCTGTTCTTGTTTAACTCTCGTACTGCAGGAAAACTATTGTCTCTGCTGGCCTGGGGAGGGTTACTGTTATACGCTCAGCAGATTGTAGGAGCCACTCTGCAAGGCTTGGGGAAACCGGTGCTGCCCGTAATTGCCTCCCTATCTGGAACAATTATCGGTGGCACGCTGCTATATCTGCTCACACCAACTTACTTCATGAATGGCGCTGCAGTTGCTTTGGTAGTGGGTTTTGCCGCCAGCGGGGTAATATCCCTGTGGATGGTCGAACGTCGGTTACCTTTCTTCCGGGACTCATGGTGGTTCGTGACAAGAGTACTGACCTCTGCAGTAGCCACTGGTGTTGCAGCGCACTTTATCTACATTCATGCCCTCGCTCTCTGGAAGCAGAGCTTCGCCGCCATGACCGTGGCGGGCATAGGGGCAATCCTGGTTTATCTGGCCGCCGTGAGCGGCCTACAGGCTTGGGAAGTATAAATGCGCTAGCTCGTGTGCTACAATGAGCATGACTAACGAACCGGAGTTGAAGTATCGTGCGCATTGTATTGGTGAGCCTCAATGCCAAGTTCATACACTCAAACCTGGCTTTACGATATCTACGCGCTGCCATCGAGCCAGAATTTACGGATGTCCATCTGGTTGAGCTGCAGAGCAATGATGATTTAAGAAAGTCTGCAGCCCGTGTTTACGAGCTGCAACCTGATGTTTTAGGCTTCTCCTGCTATATCTGGAACATCGAGACTACCCTAGCACTGGTGCGGGATCTAAAACAGGTCTTGCCCGATGTACGGATAGTTCTCGGCGGACCGGAGGTGGGCCCTCGTGCCTGCGAACTGTTGCGGCAGATACCGGAAATCGATTTCGTCGTAGCAGGTGAAGGCGAAGCGGCTTTCCTGGCTTTGATTAATCAACTAAAGACTGGAGCAGAAAATCCCAACATTCCCGGTGTGTATACGCGTTTGACCACCCAGCCAGCAACCGGTAAAGCGCCTATGAAAGCCCTACCGGTAGAGCAGGTACCGTTGGCATACCGCGAGCGAGACATCGATGAACTGCGCAACAAACTGGTCTACGTGGAAACATCGAGAGGTTGCCCTTTTCGCTGTGCCTACTGCCTCTCGGGGAATGAGCACGTGCGTTTCTTCCCGCTGGAACGCGTGTTTGCAGAAGTCTCCACACTAATCAACGCGGGGGTCCCACTGGTCAAGTTTGTCGACCGCACCTTCAATGCCAACCCGGCCAGAGCGCAGCAGATTATGACATGGCTGCTTGAACACCGTGGGGAAACGCGCTTCCATTTTGAAATCTGCGCAGATTTGCTGGATGAGCAGTTTATAAGCTTCCTGTCTAGAGTTCCAGCCGCCCTCTTCCAGTTTGAGATTGGGGTGCAATCGACTGACCCGGTAGTGCTTGCGGCAATTAACCGACGGATGGACTTTGGCAAGGTGGCGCAAAGCGTTAAGGCACTGCGCCAACTAGACAACATCCATCTGCACCTTGACCTGATTGCTGGGCTACCGGAGCAAACTTGGGACTCCTTTGCGCTTTCGTTTGATGACACAATTAGCCTGCGCCCGCACATGCTGCAGCTTGGTTTCCTGAAGCTGTTGCCTGGGACGCATCTCCGAACTGCCGCTACCGAGTTCGGTTTCCGTTATTCCAGTCTGCCACCGTACGAAGTATTGCAATCCAAGTGGATGCGATTCGACCAACTGAACAAGCTACATATCATTGAACAGCTGGTTGAGTACTACTATAACTCCAGTCTGCTGGCGCATACACTACCATACCTCTGGCAAACCGAAAGCCCTTTCAGCTTGTTCGATAGGCTAGCCAATGATTGGTTGGAAAAGGGCATGCATTTGCGTTCACATGGGCAAGAGACCTTGTTCGACATGTTCCAGGAGTTTGCACCCAAAACCCCCTTGGTGTCTGACTTATTACAGATTGACCGGGCTAGAATGCTGCCCAGTTTCCCAGCTAACTTCAAACTGCCGGCACAGTATAGAACTGGATGGGATGAATATCTAGACGCGCATCTGCAAGAGTTTTCACCGCGTAGTTTCAAGCAAGCCTTCCGTACCGTTTTCCCAGTCTGGCTACAGACTGAGACCCTGGCGTATCTGGGAGAGCATCCGAAGCAGGTCGCAGTTGTTGATCGAGACAAGAAGCAATTGCACGGGTTTACGGCACTATCCCCTTCATTTTCATAAGTTCTGCCGCATAACTATTCTAACAAATACCAAGTCCATTGTGCTTGGCATTTTGATACAGCCAATGCTGAAGGGCCGCCAACGCGGCCCTTCTTGCTTTATAGATTTCTCCACAGTACCATGTCATCTACTTCTCGCAGGAAGCCTAGCTTGGAAAGCAAAGGGGTAATGTTGCTATGCGCAGCAGGTTCTCCCCCCCATTGTTTGCATATGAACTTGCGCAGGTTGGACCAAACTCTGCGCTCTTGCCAGGCTTGTACGAGTGCAGCTACTGCCTCCGTTTGTTGTTCAGCAGTGGAGCCTGGCGCAGGTGTCACCCGCTCCCCATTGCGTTCTGCCAGCAGCATCGGCTCGCCAGACCAAAAAACTACAGCGTTCCCAGGTGCACAAGTCCAGTTCAAACCTTCTCGGTTGTGCGACACCAGCTTTCCGTAAATCTGTGCCGGGTCGCAAGCCACCAGCACCTGCCATTGCCCACTGGCAGGTCGAGCCAGCTCTTTCGCAGCTGATGACAACATGAATTGTCTTCCAGACAAACCGTCTACATAGTAACCACGGTCCACCTGGCCAATATACTCCCAGCGTTCCAACTCCGAGTAGATATCTGACCATGCGAAGGGGCTGTTCTCGGCGTCTACCACTTCCTTGCAAACTAGGCCATAGCGTTTGAACCATTGGTCCAGCTGCTGCTCCAGCCCGTTGGCTATTAAGCCGCGGGGAACGCTGAAGCGACCCATGTCAGGTCGATAAGCCAGTGCCCGGTGCTTCGCTCTAGCGCGGGTGGCCTGCGGGCTGCGGGATAGAAAATAGCGCAGGGCTGTAAACGAGTCATTCACCACTAACCCCTGCCACAGCAAATTCTCCAGCGCGAGTAGCAGTTCGGCGGTTGACAAACCAGTACCCGTCCCTAGCTCGTGCAGGAAGCTGGCACCTCTGCCGAGTAGGGTCATGTAAACCCTACTTTCTGCCTCGCCAGCAAACGTTGGTGCTGCGCACGGGGAGACGTCTTCCGTGAAGTCCCCCGGTATGAACCAAGCTAGCTTTGGGCTTTGGCTGCCACCAGCGACGCGCCAGGCGACCCGACCAGTGCTGGATAGCTGGTCCAAATACTCTGCCCTGTAACCCTGGACACGACTGGGCAACACAAACTCCTCCCACCAGCTGATTGGCAGGTAAAGTCCCTGCAGTTGCCTTAGGACCTCATGTACGCCTTCAAGGCAAGAGAGTCGGTTTTTTCTACCTATCCCTTGCCATTGGTAAAGGAAGGAAGCATAGGAAGCGGATCGCTGGGTCTTCACCTCAGCCCTGGCTGCCTGCAGGGAACGCCTGCGAATGCGCTCAAGCACTGTTGTGTGGCACCATTCATCATCCTGACTTGCGAACTGCCCTGCTACCAACATGCCATCGAGCACTTGTCCATCCAGCTGCCGTCTTAATCGTTCATGGCCAAGCGGGTAACGTCTGTTAAGCTCCGGCAGAGCAAAAGGACTGTAGTAACGTGCGAAGCGCCTCACAATCCGCCCTAGGGCTATATCGTCGCCATTCAAAGCACTCCGGTACAGCTCCGCCTCTTCTGCGGCCACCCACAGGGGATTTTGGTCGAAGTTAAGGAGCACAGCCCTACCAGCATGAGACAGTTCATTCAGCAAACCATCCAGCTGCGGGTTGGATGTGCTCAGTTCCTCCCACTCGGGACCATAAGCTTGCAGGTCACCAAACATCTTGAGCAAGGCGTGCAGATCATCCGCCCCTCTTGCCTCTAGCAGGCGGCTAGTCGGGTTGTTTTGCTGCTTGACTGATTGGACAGTGGATTTGTCCCATACCCCTTTTCTGCTAGGCAGCTTGTATGTCAGGTTAAGCCCTTCACGCGCTGACATCCTGCTTCCTTTCGTAGGTTTCGGATTAGGTATCAGACCTTCGTACATTGCAAGACCCAGGAATTTGAAGAGCAGTTCAGCTGCGAAAGGTGAAGGCTCATCTGTCACCTTTTCAGTCACCTCAATGCTGCCAGATTCTATCTCTGCCAGCACTTTGAGTAACCCTGGAACATCTAGCACAGTCTGCAGGCACTCTCGCATTGTCTCAACAACCAAGGGATGATTAGCATGTTTGGCTGCGATCTGAAGTGTTTCCAGTGCCCTAGCCCGCTGGATCCAAAGCGGCGTTCGCTTCCCATGCTGTTTAACACCCATCATCAATGCCCGCGCAGCGTTATGCCTGAAAGCAATCGCATAGAGTGAAGTAGAAGGCAATGCCGAAAGCAGCAGTGGCTCTGCTTGATCGGCCGAGATTTGATCAAACAGGCCAACCGGGTAACTATTAGCACCGTATAGATGCAACAGCACGCCATCATCGCTATGCACCGTTTGCACCTGGCAATGCATCTGGTCTGCTACTATTTGCTCCAGTAGGATTGCCAACCCGGCATTGACACGCCCACCAAAGGGGGAATGCACGATTACCCGTCTATCACCTGCTTCATCGCTGCAGTGTTCCACTACTAGATGTCGGTCTGACTGTATAGCGCCGACAGCCTGGTGCTGAGCCTGCAAATAACTCTGCAAGTTGCGGGCGGCCGTCTTGTCCACAGGTGCTCTGTCCCTTAACCACTCAACAAATCCCCCGGTATCCAACTTCTCGGAAAACTCTCTGAGCCGGCGCCCAAAGCGTAGGCCAAGCTCATAAGGGCGGCCCAAGCCTTCGCCTGTCCAGAACGGGGTTTGTGCCCCTCCGCTGGTTGAGGCTGCAACTATCACCCTGTCTTTCTCGATTCGTACGATACGCCATGCGGAAGTGCCAAGCATAAATCGGTCTCCTCGCCTGGCCTCAAAGACGAACGTCTCGTCGAGCTCTCCAACCCTCGTAGTCCTGTCTTCCAGGTAGACACCATAGTAGCCACGATCGGGTATAGTGCCCGCGTTGCCAATAGCCAGTAAACGGCTATAGTTGTTTCCTCGCACCAGTCCGTTAATCTCATCCCAGATCAGGCGAGGAGAGCGCGGCGCGTCTTCCTGGTGTTCATAACTGCCAGCCAACATGCAAAGGGTGCGTCTAACTTCATCCTCAGACACGGCATGATAAGGGTCCGCTGACTGAATCAACTGCATCAATTGTTCAATCTTCCACTCTTCCACACTGGCCATAGCCACAAGCTGTTGGGCCAAAACGTCCAGTGAGTTGGTGGGCGTCTGTATCTGTTCAACATCCCCCTGCAGCATTTCCTGGGAGATGATAACACTTTCCAGAAGGTCGGCCCTGGTTCGTGGGATAATTCTTCCGCGGCTGACTGCGTCCAGGCGGTGACCCGACCTACCAAGGCGCTGTAGCCCGCGCGCAACCGACTTGGGTGAAGCAATCTGCACCATCAGGTCAATGGCACCGATGTCTATGCCAAGCTCAAGCGACGAAGTAGCTACCAGACAGGGCAGTTGACCACTCTTGAGCTGCCTCTCTACTTCCAGGCGGGACTCCCGCGAGATACAGCCGTGGTGCGCCTTAGCGACCTTCCGCCCAGCTAATCGATTAAGGTTATGGGATACCTTCTCTGCAACGGCTCGATTATTGACAAAAACTAAAGTGGATCGGTGCTCCTGTACCAGTTGCCAGATATCCTGATAGATGCTAGTCCAGATGGTACCATCAGGCAATGCTCGATAATCCTCTACAGGCACTTGAACCTTAAGGTCGACTCGTTTCTCCATCTTTGGCGCAACTATGCGGACAGGGCGTGCCTGCCAGCCCTCATTCGTCACTTGCCAACCACCAAGATACCTGGCTGCCCGCTCAAGCGGCTCTACAGTGGCTGAGAGTCCAATCCGAGTAAAAGGGCGTCCAACAAGCTGCTGCAGCCGTTCTATTGAAAGAGCCAGGTGGGTACCACGCTTGCTGTCCAGCATCGCATGTATTTCGTCCACGATCAGGTAGCGTACATTGCGTAATGTCCCCCTTGCTCGTCTGGATGTCAACAATAGGTAGAGCGACTCAGGTGTAGTAATCAGGATATGTGGCGGTTTTCTGAGCATTTTTTGCCGCTCGTTGGCTGGCGTATCTCCTGTACGAACCGCCCTGGTAATGGCGGGGATTTGCAGACCATATTCAGAGCAGACCTGCTCTATACCAGCCAGAGGCACTTCCAGGTTACGAAAGATGTCGTTATTGAGCGCCTTAAGTGGCGATATGTACAACACTTGCACACCCTGCGGCAAGTCACCTTTCAAACCTTGCTGCAGGAGGTAATTGATTCCCTCTAGGAAGGCTGCCAATGTCTTGCCGGAACCAGTAGGCGCTGATATCAGCACATTTTCACCGCGAGCGATGACCGGCCACCCATCCCGCTGGGGCGGGCTGGGATCTCCTATTTCCCTCTCAAACCAGGTTCTTATCACCGGATGAAACATCTCAAGCATGCTGGGCCGCCTCCCAAGAATCTATTTGTCTGGTACCATAATAAACCATAATCACACTTGTCACCAAAATAATGTTCCTATCATATTGGCACATAATTGCCGGTTAGATACAATGATTGAGGGAATTTCAGGCAAGGAGAGGTGGACCATGGATCAATTAAAGCGCATGCGGGCGGGCGTTGTTACCACAGCTGCATTGTTTATAGGAGCGGGTATTGCCCTGTTGTCCGACTTGAATGGATGGTGGGATATCCCTGGAGGTGTATGGCGCTGGTGGCCCTTACTTCCCTTGGCTTTGGGTATAGAGATCATTCTGACTCAACTGATCCACGGCCGTCAAGCTGTCGTGATACTTGACGGGCTGAGTTTAGCCTTAGTGGTTGTTCTGGCAGGGGCATCGATTATGTACCAAGCGGGAGGTTCAGCTCTGCATATGAGCGGTACCGTAGAGCACCGCTTGACTGTGACGGAGACGCTAACTAGTCTGGGCAGCGTACAAAAGGTGCGTCTGGTTAATCCCCTTGGCACGACGGAAGTGAAACCTTCAGAAGACGGGGCGGTGTCTATCACGGCCGAAATGCTGGGGCGTGGTAACGGGGAAAACGAGGCGCGCATGCGGGCCGAGGAAATGACTCTGCAAATCACAAACGGTGAGCTGCTAACCATTCAAGTAATGCCTGAAGATAGGCGCAATCAAATATGCCACCTTGTCGTTGCAGTGCCTGCTGAGCTGCCGTTGGAAGTGGAGAACGAGTTTGGTGGGGTAGAAGTTCGGGATAGGCAGGCTAACTTGCTTGTTAAAAACAGCCTTGGCAGCACACAAGTGCACAACATTGAGGGTGATGTACAGCTTGAAAACGAGATGGGCTCAGTGTACGTCGAAGAAGTCGCCGGAAATGTCACTATACAAAACTCTCATGGCCGGGTTACAGTCTCTGATATTTCTGACGAGTTGAACATAACAAACTCATTTGGGGCGGTAGAAATTGATAGTGTGGGAGGAGTAGCTACCGTCCGTAACCAGAATGGGACCATTATTGCGGATGGCATACAGCAGGGTGGAACCCTGGCTACGACCTTTGCAGGCATCAAAGCTAGCGAGGTAGGCGACAGTGTTAACTGCCGCTCCCAAAACGGCAGCATTGAGCTACACGATGTGGCTGGCGACATTG
>JAWLDB010000047.1:0-15525 GCA_041686915.1 Bacillota bacterium | reverse complement strand
GAGCTGCTGACCTACATGATGGCTTCTCCAGCCGTCATCCAACAAGCAATTCAGCTGTTGTTCGTTTCGGGTTCACTCGAGCGCATAGCAGATCATGCAACCAACCTCGGCGAATGGATCATCTACATGGTTACTGGTGAACGCCCGAGGCTGAACGACAGCCCAACGGAGATTGCCAATAACAACGCGTAAGAAATCAAAACCGGGTACAGCCTGCAATGGCCGTACCCGATTTCTGCTCTCTACAATCTAACCTTATCCCATCGTAGGGGTCAGGCACTGACTGACCCGCGAGCCACAATCCCTCCGTATCCGTAGGGACACGGCACGCCGTGTCCAGCAACCCCACGGCATGCCGTGGGGCTACTGTAACGGCGCCCGCGCGCCGCTACACCACGGGCCGCGCCTTCCCACTCACGCCGTCAACTCTAATACCAATCAACGCAACCGTTTTTGCCCTCTCCGGTGTAACCAGCCCAAACGACGCTCCCTCTGCCGCATGTCGACGGGTCAACTCGTTGAGCAGGTCAACCTTCTGTGCTATGTCAATGACCTCAAAACATTCCCCAAACGCCAGGGCGCTCTCGAAATAAGCGCCATAGTCACAGGCGTCAGGGCCATCCTTGATCCCTAAGAAACGGTCTACTTCATAGCACGCCTTTGGGTTTTCGCGGATGATGTCCAGCTTACGACCTACGGTTGCGCAGTGGAAATAGATGATGTTATCTATCACTACGTGGTTTAGCGGAACTATGTAAGGTTCTCCTTGCGGGGTGGCAAGCGCCAGTCTGCCAACGGCCTCGCTCGTTAACAGCTCCCAGGCTTGTTCAGTGGAAAGTGCTCTGTCTTTGCGTCGCATAGAGTGGTTATGTCCTGACATATTGATCCTCCCTTATTGCTTCATGGTTTTGCCCAATTTTGCTTTAACCTTGTCCAAGGGTATAATATCAGATAGAGATAGAGGCAATACACACTCTACATAGCATTTCGTGAAAAAGAGGGGTAGAGAGATGATTGAACTGACATTTTGCACCGAGAACTTCCGGATCAAGGGGAGAGAGGTCTGGGAGAAGCTTGAACCGTTGGCTAAAGGCCGCCTCCGGATGCGCGAGGCCAAATGCGTCGTGGCTTGTGCTGAGTGTGCCACCGAATACATAGTACGGGTGAATGGCCAACTCGTCACGGCTGAGACAGCCGATGATCTGGTCAAGGCAGTGTTAGAAATGGGCGAGTTCATCAAGGAATAGCCGCACATATAGCAGCAGGGAGCTTGAGGCTCCCTGCTTTTTCCTAGTGGTTAGAACTGCACCACGTATAGCTTCTGTCCTTCGCTACCACTACCGCTGCTACAGGTTGCCCCCAGGGTCTCGGCAAACGGCGCGAGTTCACGCAAGTCCAGCGGGGCTAACCGCGGCCATTCGCCGGTCAGAGCGGGCATATCCGGATCTTGAATGGCCAGCGTTAGCCGTGTTCGTTTGTTTGAGCCAAAGGCTGATATGAAGAGTAGCGCAGTCTCTCCTTGATAGCCTGAGAGAGCCCGTCGGCTCATGCCCAGCAGCAGACAGACTAGTGCGTACTGTTTATCCGGGTCTATGAACGAATCATCCATCACTTGCACCCTCGGCTCGAGCTGAACATGTGCAAGCCGGCTGTCAGCCTGCAGATAGTCTGTTACCCAGCTACAGACGCTGCTTAGCGCTGCTGCTTCTCTCGGCAGCATCCCATGCAGCCGTTCAAGCAATCCTTTTTGTGTGGCCCCGATTTTCTGCCTCATCTGATGGGTAGTTTGGGCGGTCGCAAACACCTCGCTGGAGAACGGTTCTGGCACGATAGTTTTAGACCGCGCCAGGTGCTCAGCCTGCTGATATACCGCGTAAGCTTGTTCAGTGCAAGCTGCCGCTTCCGATTCCAGTCCGCTTAGCACCTCTAGGCCTTTAGCATGCGTGCCGATTAACTCGAGCTTTTCTGCCATGCGGATATTTCGCTCCCGTTGCCTGACCCGTCTCAGCTTGTCTCCACATGCGTTTCTCGAGCTAATATAGACAGCCAGCTGCAACGCTGCAGCGAGCAGTGCCCCAGGCCAGACTGTCGGCTTCAAAACTACCTGCACAACGGACGCAAAAAGTGCCGCCAACAGTAGTAGTGGTTGTGTGTACTTCCGGTCCGCAATCTGCCAGAGCAGGTAATGCACCAGCATCATCCCTGCAAGCAGATACTGCCCGGATAGGGCTAGAATGCCGCCCGACAGCAGTGCAGTTATCCAGTAGTAAAGAACGGGCGTCTCCAATACTGCCTTGCTGCCAAGCATCCAGCTGGCACCCAAGTACCCAAAGGCACCGCCTGGCAGCAACAACTGCGTATCCAGACTAACGGCTATAGCCAGTGTCAGTACTTTCTTAACCCATGGACGGTTATTCACTATAACCACACCATGAGAGGATCAGTCTGAGCAATACTTTGGAGAGGGTCACCAACTCATCTACTTCTATGAACTCATCCGCGGCATGGGCAGTACGGATGTCCCCAGCGCCAAATAATACGCTCGGGATGCCCGCGTGGTTGACCAAAAGGCGCATATCCGAACCGTAGGTAACGCCGCGCAGGCGTGGTTCTTGCTGCAGTACATCCCGGCAGGCCGTGGCCAGCTCTTGCAGTACTCGTTCATCTGCATCAATCTCGG
Source organism: Bacillota bacterium (assembly GCA_041686915.1). Taxonomy (GTDB): domain Bacteria; phylum Bacillota; class UBA994; order UBA5500; family UBA5500; genus JAWLDB01. The sequence continues at coordinate 12,845 of JAWLDB010000047.1, read as the reverse complement.
TCGATTCGAACTGTCCCTCGATCCATTCCAGAATGGGTAGATGTTTGCTTAGCCACTCATCTTGACTGCTTACCTGCTGCAGGCTCTTAGCCAGCTCGGCCTGAGCTTCCTCGATCGTCTCGCCGACGCGCACACCATAGCGTCCTTCCGCTACCAGCCGGTCAGGTACACTGGAATGCCAGATACCTGACTGCACCGTACCAATCGAGAGGGGTATTTTGTTCTGCACTCCTTGGAAGAAGGGGTGCTGAAACTCGTCATTGCGGCGTTGTTCCAGCTCCAGCATCGCGGTATGCAAGCGAATGAACTTCTCCACCGGGTTAACTCCCTCGTTGCGCATCGAGCCATGGGCCGCTTTGCCGGGGACCGTCAGCCGGAAAGTAGCAGCTCCGGCCTGGGCAGGTACGATCTCGAGATTAGTCGGCTCCAGGATAATGGCTGCGTCCCCCCGGTGGCCGCGCGCAATGGCTGCCAAAGTGCCTACTCCACCGGTTTCTTCTCCAATCACCGACCAAAGCTGTACATCACCCTGCAGCTTAATGCCAGCTTCCTGCAGTACGCACAGTACATACAGGGCTACAGCCAAGTTGCCCTTCATGTCGCAGCTGCCCCGGCCATACAGTTTGCCATCCTTGAGTGTCCCTTGCCAGGGGTGGTGCTCCCACGTAGATGCATCACCTTCGGGTACCACATCGGCATGGCCGTTGATCACCAGGCTACGGCCTTTGCCACTGCCCGACAAGGTCCCCACTACGTTAGGCCTACTACCTAAACCCCTTGCATCTACCATACCGAAGGCGGGATAGTCTTTCAGCTCATCGACGGTCGGGCACCACTGGTCGACCTGTAGCCCGAGCGCAGCCATTTCCTCCGCAATCACCTGTTGAACGGCGGCTTCTTCCCCGGAAATGCTGGGGATGGCAACCAGGCGCTGCACCAGCGCTATCAACTGCTCCTGTTGGTTCTCCAATATCTGATCAAGCTTATCTATCCTCATCTGCTTTCCTCCCATAATCACGCCATTATCTTTAGTTATACAGCTTCTCTTCTTGTCCCGCCAAGTCCTGCCGACAGGCATATCGGTCGGGGCCCATCGCCCTGCCAATTCATGGCCTTGGCAGGAAAAGTCAGGCCCCTATGAGAATTGAAACATATTACATTGGACACAGCATGCTGTGTCCCTACATCACGACCATGAACACCCTAAAGGGGGATTGGATACATGAACGCACTTTTGCATAAACTGGCCGAGATCTGTCGGGACCACCGTCTGCGGCAGAAGCTGCTGGTCGTGCCTTCGCATCAAGCCGGGCACCAGTTGCTCGCGGCCTTGGCGCGCCACGGCACCGCCTGGGTCAACCTGCACCCGGTGACGATACAGGATTTAGCGGGCGAGGTAGGTGGCATAGGTAATACCCTAAGCAGGGGGCAGGGGTTAAGCCTGCTGGATGACCTGCTGCAGGACATGGATGATAACACTCAGCTTAGGTATTTCCGTGCCTTACATAGAAATGAACAAGCCGACCTGACCCGCGTGCTCTACGACTCCTTACAGGCGCTGCGTAAAGCGGGGGTACGGGCAGATGAGCTTATGGAAGACAGGTTCATCGACCCTGAGAAGGGTAGGGAAGTGAAGCAACTGCTTGCAGGTTTCGAGCAGCGTTTACAGGCATCAGGCTTCTCGGACGAAACCGACAGCCTGAGTAAGGCTATCGCCACCCTCTCCTTAGGCGCCAAGTCCTTTTACCAGGGTGCTCTGTTCCTGGTTCCTGAGCAGCTGGAGCTTGAGCAGTTAGCAGCCACCTTCCTCAATCAGCTCAGTGACGGGCGGCGCATAACCCTGCCTGATGAGCCCGTCTTGGGGCTACCAAATCCTTTCCAAGAACTCTACAAAGAAGATAACTCACCCCAGCCAGTTTCCCGTATTAGCTGGCTGTACGACATTGAAGCGATCCCAGCGGAAGCTGCTGTTCAGGATATCAATATCACTAGGTCCTACGGATCTGCCAATGAAGTGCGGGCTATCTTGCGCCAGTTCGCTGCCGGGAGCATTCCCTTCGATCAAGCCGTCATCTGCTATACCCGCGGTGAGCGGTACATCCCTCTGCTCTATGCAATGGCCAAACGGTTCGAAATCCCGCTGACGTTTGCCGAGGGCGTTCCACTGCACTTCACGGGACCAGGGCGACTGATGTTCGGGCTGCTTAACTGGCTGGAAAATGACTACTCAGAACTTGAATTATACCGCCTGTTGGTCGGGGGAGATATTAACTCTCAGAATAGCGCCAGCATGGCTAAACTGTTGCGCTCTGCCGGCATCGGCTTTGGGCGGGAACGTTATCTGCGTCTGCTTCCCGCCTTGCAGAAACGCATTCAGCAGGCCCACGACGCGGACGAATGGGATGTAGCCAGTCAGCTGGAGCACCTCCAGGAGCTAATTGGCCTCACCAACAGTCTTTTCAGCAACATCCCCGCTCCGGACGAGAGCGGCTGCGTGGACTTCGTTGCACTCTGCCAAGGCTTGATCAGGCTGGTGCAACAGCATTCTCCGGCCCATCAGGAGATCTCGGATTTCGCGGTCGCTACCATCAAGGGTGCCCTGCAGGAAGCTGCCTGCTCAACTAATCGTCGTTTCAGCTTGAGCGTTGCCTGCCGCCGCATCAGGCTCTGGTTGGCAGGGGCCAACGTAGGCGCTTCTGCTCCGCGCCCAGGTCACTTGCACGTGGTCGGCTTCAGCCAGGCCGGATGGGAGCACCGCCCTTATACTTACTTGGTTGGGTTGGAAGCAGACCTCTTCCCGGGCGAGGGTCAGCAGGACCCGGTGCTACTGGATGAGGAGCGCGCTCGCATTTCCGCTAGCCTGATGCTCCGCCGGCAGAGCCCGGAACGCAACGTCTACCGCATGGTGCGTTTCCTGGCTTCCAGGCGTGGCCCGGTTACCCTCAGCTATTCCTGTCAGAACGTTGTCGAGGGCAAACCTTCTGCCCCGGCTGCCCTTTTGCTGCAGGTCTATCGCTTGCTGCAGGGTAAGCCTGACGTTGATTATACCGAGATGCTGGGGAAACTGCCTGCGCCGACCGGCTACCTGCCAGACAAACAGGACCAGGCACTGGATGAAGACGAATGGTGGCTTGGCGATGGCGGTAGGCCAAGCCTGCTTAGTCAGGTAGCAGCAGTGCTAGATTGCTACCCAGGTCTCAGAGCCGGTATCACGGCTTGGCAAGGCAGGCTGCAGCTAGATTTGACCGTGTATGAAGGTAAGGTAAACGTAGACCCGGCCAAGGTGGATCCACGCCTTAGCAGACGTGCCCTATCCGCCAGCCAACTTGAGTCCTTGGCACGCTGTCCCTACAGTTGGTTCCTGCGCTATGCTTTACGTTTGAGTCCGGTTGAGACAGTATCGCCTGACCAGTTGGTCTGGCTCGACCCACTAACCCGCGGCACGCTGCTGCACGAGATTTACTGCCGCTTCCAGCGGCAGGCTTATGCGCCAGCAGCACAGGCGCAGCCGCCAGGGGAAACAATGCTCTATGAAATTGCCGAAGAACTGATCACCGAACTGAAGGAAGAAGTGCCCCCGCCGTCTCAGCTCGTGTACGATCACGAACACGAGCAGCTGATGCGTGGACTGGCAGTCTTTTGGCGCCTGGAGAAAGAACAGTTGGCACAAGCTCGCCCGGCCTATTTTGAGGTGCCTTTTGGATTTGGTCCCGAGGAAGCAGCAGATGCCGGCCTCGGCCTGGCCGAGCCGGTCACCCTTGAGTTGCTCGATGGCAGCCTAATTCGCCTACGGGGACGCATCGACCGGGTGGACTTTGTGGATGATGGCGAGTACCAGGTGTGGGACTTCAAGACTGGTAGCGCCTATGGTTATGACGATGACGGCTACATCAAGCGCGGGCAGCAGTTGCAGCATGCCCTCTATAGCCTGGCACTGGAGCAGGTTCTGCAGCGCAGTGGCAAGGACCCGGCGGCCCGGGTGACCACGGCTGGTTACGTCTTCCCAACTGAGAAGGGAGAGGGTCAGCGCATTCGCCGTCCTCAGGCCAATCGGCGGCTGGCGCTGGAAGCAGTCGGCCATCTGCTCGACCTGCTGCGCTCCGGTACATTCTGCCCAACTGATGACGATGGCCACTGCACCTATTGTGACTACCGGGCCATCTGTCGCTCGAGTCAGGCAGCCGCCAGAATGAAATCCCGGCTGGAGAACGCGGCAGAAGATATCCTGGCCGCCTGGAGGGAGTTGAAGCAGTATGAGTAACAAGATTGCCCTGACAGACCAGGCAGCGCGAGATTCCATCAAGCACCGGCTTGATCAGACGTTTCTGGTAGAAGCAGGGGCGGGCTCAGGTAAGACCACCAGCCTGGTGGACCGTATGACCGCCTTGATCACCAGCGGCAGCTGCCAGGTGGAACATATGGCTGCTGTCACCTTCACCAGGAAGGCTGCCGCCGAGCTGCGCGAACGCTTCCAGCTCAAGCTCGAGCGGGCCTACCGGGCAGAGACCGACCGGGAGCGCAAGGCTAGACTTGGCAGTGCGCTATCCCATTTGCATCTGGCTTTTATCGGCACCATCCATTCCTTCTGCGGCCGGCTCTTGCGCGAGCGGCCGATAGAAGCTGGGCTATCTCCAGACTTCGCCGAACTCGAGGCCTGGGAAGAGAAGCTGCTCGAGAAGCGGGCCTGGGATGAGTACCTCGCGCAGATGCGGATTGAGAACCCCAATCTGTTGCAGGATTTGCGGGAACTGGATGTGTCAGCTAGCGAACTCGAGGATGTGTACAAGCAGCTCGTGCTATACAGCGATGTGGAGCTCGAGACCAGCCAGGTTCCTTATCCCGAGCTGCAACCAGTGCGGGACGCCGTTCTCGGCTGGTTTGCGCGGGTCGCTGCCTTGATGCCTGCTATCCGGCCGGATGATGGCTGGTGTCCACTGCAGAAGCACATTCGCCTGGTCACCCGCTGGCAACGCTCCTTTGACTTAAGCGACGATGCCTACTTCCTGCGTCTCCTAGCAAAGCTGAAAAGCGGTGGTAAACCGACGCAAAAGCGGTGGCACGATGGGAAACTGGCTAAGCGCCTTGGCGAAGAGTTTGCTGAGCTGCAAGCGAGCGTCATCCATCCAGCGCTACAGGCCTGGTGGGAATACCGCTATCAGCCTCTACTCAAGTTTATTGCACCGGCAGTGGAGCATTACCAGCGGCTAAGGGAGCAGGAGAATAAGCTCAACTTCCAAGACTTGCTGCTGCGCACAGCACAGCTGTTGCGTGGCAATCAGGAAGTGCGGGCCTACTTCCAGCGGCGCTTCACCCATCTGCTGGTGGATGAGTTTCAGGATACCGACCCTATCCAGGCAGAGATTATGCTGTACCTGAGTGGTGATGACCTCAGCGAGCAGGACTGGACACAGGTACGCATCCGCCCGGGCTCCTTGTTCGTGGTGGGTGATCCTAAACAGTCCATCTACCGCTTCCGTCGCGCAGATATAGATATCTATAACCAGGTGAAGCGGCAGATTAAGAGTTCAGGGGGCGAAGTGCTGCATCTGACGGCTAACTTCCGCTCGCTAACTGAGATTATCGACTGGGTCAACCAAGGCTTCGGCGAGCTGTTCAGCCATTCCGCCGAACCTTATCAGGCAGAATACGTACCCATGCAGCCTGTGCGGCTGAATGCTGAGGGCATGCATGGTGGTCTAAAGCGGTTGCACCTCGGGGAAGTGGACGGCCGCAAGCAAGAACTGATCCTGCAAGAGGATGTTAAACAGGTAACCAACTGGCTAAACTGGGCGCTGCAGGGCAATCTGCAGCTTACTCGCAGCGACGATGAACTGTTGATGGGCCATACCCACGCTGCCGTGGCTGAGGACTTTATGATACTGGTGCATTACCGGCGTGACATGGCCCGCTATGCACAAGCTTTGGAACAGCTAGGCATTCCCTACACCATGTCTGGCGGTAACGATATCGCCAGCTGCCTACCCCTCTGGGAGATCTACTACCTGATGCAGTCCCTGGCTGACCCGGAAGACCAGGTAGCCTTGGTGGCAGCTCTACGCGGTCTGTTCTTTGGAATCAGTGATGATGCTCTCTACCAGTTCAAACTGGCTGGGGGCGAGTTCTCCTGCCTCGAGCCGTTGCCTGACTTACCTGCGGGTATCCAAGCGGACTTCAAACACGCCTGGGAGACGCTTAACCGCTATTACCAGTGGAGCCGCGAATTACCGGCTTCCAGTGCCCTGGAGCGGATCATGGCCGACTCAGGAATCCTGCCCTGGACACTGACCCAGCCGATGGGTAAAGGACAGACCGGGTATATGCTGCAGGCATTGGAGCTGCTCCGCCAGGAAGAGGAGAAAGGCTTGGCTGGCTTTGCCGAAGCCGTAGATTTCTTAGGACAGCTGCTCACAAGCGGCACTGATGAAGAGTTGGACATAGAAGCCGGTTTACGCACCGGGGTGCGCATCATGAACCTGCATAAAGCGAAGGGGCTGGAGGCGCCCGTGGTGATTTTGGCCAACCCTAGCCGCACAGCAGATATTCCGCCCGTCCTGCATGTTCGCCGCACTCAAGGACAAGCCAAGGGCTATCTGCGGGTAGCCCGCAAACGTGGCTTCACCACCGATGTGATTGCGCAACCGCCAGGCTGGGACGACCATGAGCAGGAAGAGCAATTGTTCCTCGCCGGTGAGTCTGTGCGCCTTCTGTACGTTGCCGCCACCCGCGCCAAGAACCTGCTGGTGGTCAGCTACAGTCAGCAGCACGCGAAAAAGAGCCCTTGGGAAGCGCTGCATGCCTACCTGCCAGATGATGCTTGGGAGGGCGAGCTGTTAGAGTCAGTTGGTCAGGACATCAAGATGACAACTGCAGTCACCCCGGAGGACCTGGACAAGGTCAGGCAGATAATGCGTGAGCGCCTGCAACTGTTAAGCGCTCCTTCCTATAGCCAAACCAGCGTAACCGAGACAGCTAAAGGCGGTCAGCCCGTTCCCACCAGGTTCCAGACTGGGCGGGGTATGAGTTACGGCAACGTAGTGCATAAGGCCTTGGAGTTGCTGGCTACTGACAGTCAGCTGGACCTGGATGAGCTATCCTTGGAGATGCTCAGGGAAGAGGGGAGAGACGAGTCCGAACAGGCGCAAGTGGTCGACCTGCTGCGCAAGGTATTGCAGGCTCCTATCTGGCAGCGGATGCAGGCAGCCAGTGAACGCCTGACCGAGCTGCCCTTCGGAGTCTACGAGCAGGATACCTACCTGACAGGCGTGATTGACCTGGCTTTCCGAGAGGGCGATGCTTGGGTGCTGGTGGACTACAAATCAGACACGGTGGCTGACGAAGCGCATTTAATGGAGCTCGCGGAGTATTACCGGCCGCAGCTTGAGCTCTACCAGCGCTATTTTGAACAGGCTACGGGAGAAACTGTGCGGGAGTGCGGGATACTGTTTACCGATGTGCTGCGTTACATTACACTGGAATAGGACTACAAAAGCTCAGGCGGGCCCGGTTTCGGGCCCGCCTTGCATATTTACTTCTCCCAGAGGCTCTCCAGTAGTTTACCAACGCGGCTCTTCCTGTCGTCAGTAGCCTCTTGGTTCACTCGGCGCTGTGGGCAACTATGCATAGCCATGGAGCCGGTCCACAGGTGCACGGTAACCAGGGCAAGCAACGTGGCCCATCACTGTTGGCCACGTTTGGCTTACAGCGCGTATCTTATCAGCAAGATTACTGTGAACAGAGAAAGCAGAGTCGAAGCAGATACGACGACTGCTGCATATTCCTTTTCCTTGTTGAATGTCTCAGCTAGGATTGAGGTCATGGTGGAGGCAGGCATTGCTGTCATGATAATAACCGTGTTTATAGCGATGGAGGAAAGCCTAAACAATGAGGCTGTAAGGTATATGACCCCCGGAATAATAAGCAGCTTGACTGCAAGGCCGTAATAAAGCGTCCAGTCAAATAGATACTCTTTTATCCTTATCCTTGAGAGTACGCCGCCAATAATCATCATTGACAGGGGCCCGGTAAGATTCCCGATGCTTTTTGATGCAGACATAAGCGCGCTTGGTAAGCTAATGTTATAGGACATAATAACGAGGCCTGCGCAAACCACCAAAATCGAGGGGTTCAGGAGGGCTTTCTTGAACTCTAGCTTTAGTTCCTGTGCACTCAACCGACCTTTAAACAGCATTATTCCGTAGGTCCACACGAATAGTACAAAGAAATTGTTAAAGATCGAACCATACACAACCCCCTCTGGCCCATACAGGGAGCTCAGTATAGGAAAACCGACATAACCCGTGTTGACGAAAACATTGCCAAAGTGTAGGATCGTCCTCTTATCGTTTTTTATGGGTCGAAGCAGCAGATATGAAACAGCGGTCATCAGTATGTATGCCCCTAGGGAGTAATAGACGGTCTTTATTACATTCGCTTTGATGGTGCTGTCGTATGTATGGAGGAACGAAGAGAGAAGCATAAATGGCAGAGCTACCTCGATAAGGATCGTTACTAAGCCATTGTTCAGTTCATCTGTAATGATCTGCCTGCGGCGGGCATAGACGCCGACCAGTATCATTATGAACAGTGTAACAATACTCTCAATAACAACCGATACATCCAAAAGACCCCCCCCTTCCGTTATCCTCATCTTATGGTGCGCATTCTCCTGGTGTGAACTTTGTGAAGCCTTAGTCACCTCACTCAGTCTGCGATATTAGTAGGCGGGGGAGTCAAGCAGACTGCGCGTTAATCCTGCTCCGCTCTTCTACGCTGGTTGCTGTCTAGAGCAGTGATGTGTAGATAATAAACGAAGCCCGAAAGAAGTCCCTCACCGTACAACGGTGAGGGACTTTGTGCTTAAGCAGGCATGTTAAAAGAAACTAAGCTTGGCGACCTCATCAGGCCCCTTCTGGGCCAGCACTGGAACTTGACCATGCAGCTGATCAGCGGCTAGATGTAGACTCACAGAGCGCCTTCGCCCAGGCCGTGTTACCTCTACTCGCTTGCATACTTACTCCTCCCAGAGGCCCTCCAGCAGTTTGCCGACGCGACTCTTTCTATCGTCAGTAGCCTCTTGGTCAATCTCGATGCCAAACTTCAGTACATCGCCTTCCTTGCAGTCAGTCGGCAGCAGCACGCGGGGAATATTGAAAGTGCGCTCACCGTACTCGATAACGGCCATATCCTGTTCGAAGCGGTCAACTACTAATAGCATGAACGTAACCTCCATCGCATCAACGGTCAAATCGGTCCACAAGCCGTTGCTCAGCGTCATATAAAACCGCCGGGTCGCCACTGTTGTTCCAGATGTTGCTCTTGGTCCAGACAATAGCTCCTGGTTCAGACTTGGCCTGCTCGCCACTCCTGACCTGCAGGCTGCCACCGGCCGCTAACTTTGTGCCGTTGGGGAAAGTGAAGCGTTGGTCACCCGCCACACTGACCAGTTCCCACCCTGAAATGTCGATAGGCGTTTTCCCCCGGTTTAGGATGGTTACTACTTCTCCACTTAGGTCAACCGATTGGATTACCATCTGGTAATCGGCAGTAGCCGGCTTGTTGAAATCTACCGTCTTGCCATCGGTTTCTGCGACCACTGTGCCAAACTCGTCGGTCCGATAGATAGTCGCCCTGGTCGCATGCAAACGTTCCAGCAGTTCAGCATGTGGGTGCCCATAGGAGTTGTCTTCCCCTACGGAAATAACCGCATACTGCGGGTCAACGGCGCGCAGAAACTCTGCGGAAGTAGAGGTCGCCCCGCCGTGGTGGCCCACCTTTAGCACAGTCGTGGAAAGGTTGGCCCTGCTCTGCAGTATGTCTTGCTCTGAAGGCTGTTCAGCATCTCCACTCAGCAAGAAACTGACTTGGTCGTACACAATCCTCACTACCGCGCTGTAATCATTCGTTTCGCTATAATCATCTCTAACCGGCGCGAGCATGGCAGCCTGCACTGCTTCACCCATATCCAGCGTGACCCCGGCCTTGGCGCGCGTCACCTTCAGTCCCTTGGCCTGGATAGCCAACAGTACGTCTTCAAAGGTCTTGGTATTAGCCGTAACGTCCGGCAGATAAACCTTGCCGATGGACATGCCGCTGATCACAGTATCCAGTCCGCCAATGTGGTCCTCGTGCGGATGGGTGCCGATAACGTGGTCCAGCCGGGTGACTCCCTGGTCTCGCAAATAGTTAAGCACCAAATCTCCGTCTGCGTTATTGCCGGCGTCTATTAGCAGCGTTTTGCCGGAGGGCGCCTGCACCAAAATCGCGTCAGCCTGGCCGACATCGATGAAGTGCACCCTTAGCGCCCCTGAGCTCTTATCGGGTGTAGGTCCATCGACGTCCACAGCCGGGCTGCATCCGTTAACCACAAACAACAGTAGCGCCAGTAAACCGATGACCAGGAACGTTTGACGTCGACAATATCTTCCTTGCAAAGCCACTCCCCCTCCAGAGCAATCCCTTAATCCCCAAAGAACCTTTTCTAACTCTACTGCAGCTTATTCGTCAACAACTGACCCAGCAACGGCTGCCATAGTTATTCTTATTGGCAGCTGGTTGTCTGAATTCATTTTCTGCCCTTAAGCAAGTTCGTATAGGCCTTAATAAAGCCGACCCAGTCGGTCTTCGTCCCATAAAAGCTCTTAATCAACTTGGCCAGAGGCTCGTACCGCCCGGCATAGGGGTACCACGCTACCTCACGCACCTGTCTGCCACTGTCTTTCATCACGGCCGTCTCCACGCAGAAGCTGCGCAAACCTACCTCACCGTGATACTTGCCTAACCCGCTCTGTTTGGCTCCGCCGAAGGGGAGATGGTGGTTCACCACCGTGATAATCACGTCATTGATCACTACGTTGCCGCTGACCAGCCTGGAAGCCACCCGGCGTGCTCGCGCCAAGCTTTTGCTCCAGACGCTGGCGTTCAGACCGTAGGGTGAGTCGTTGGCGAGCTGCACCACTTCGTCTTCAGTGTCAAAGGGGATAACCGGCAGCACCGGACCAAACGTCTCTTCCTGCATGATCGACATCTCCGGAGTGACATCTACCAGCACCATGGGTGTGATGAACAGCCCCTGATCAGTCTGCCACTCATCCGGTGGACTGCCTGTCAACAGGCGTGCTCCTTTGTCCAGCGCTTCGCGCACCTGCTCTCTGACGACATCCACTTGCATTTTCGCCGTCATCGAACCTATATCAGCATCTGGCCCAGTACCTTGCCGTAGCCGTTTCGTCTCTTCAACCAGCCGCTGCACGAACCGGTCGTAAATAGGGCGCTCTACGTAGAGCCGCTCCACGGACATGCAAACCTGTCCCGAATTGGTGAAAGCTCCCCAGATGGCGCCTTGCACGGCACGTTCCAGGTTGGCATCGCTGAAGACTATCATCGGGTCCTTGCCGCCTAGCTCCAGTGTGGTCGGAATCAACTGCTTGGCTGCCTCCGCTTGGATCAGCTTGCCCGTACGCACCGAGCCCGTGAAGAAGATGAAATCAGGATTGCCTTTGGTGAGTGCTGCTCCCAGGTCGCCTGCTCCGTGGGCTATCTGCAGCACATCCTTTGGAATACCCGCGGCGTCGCGCAAACGCTCGATCAGCTTGCCGATCAGCGGTGTAACCTCTGACGGCTTCAGTATCACCGTGTTACCAGCCACTAGCGCGCTGAGGACCGGGATCAGCGAGAGCTGCAGAGGATAGTTCCAGGGCGAAATGCAGAGTACCACACCCCGCGGCTTGTACTCTATGTATGATCGCTTGCCAAACAGCACGAGGGGAGTTGGTGCCCGGCGCTTGCGGAGCGCACGCTTGGCGTGCTTCTCCATATGGAGGATGGCGTCAATCAGTGGCAGCACGTCGGAGGTGAGAGCTTCCACTGGCACCTTGCCAGTCGACTGCGCCACCGCGTCCGCTGTCGCATCCAAATGTTCCACCAGGTAGAGGCGAAGCTGGCGCATCATGCCCAGGCGTTCGGTGAGGGGTATAGCACTCCAGGAGTGAAACGCCATCCTCGCTTGTTCATAAAGCCTTGGCACCTCATCCAATGGCGTCAGATGCCAGGTATCTACCAGTTGGTTGGTGGCCGGATTGAAGAACTCTCTCAGTTGTTCGGTCTTGCTATCATCGCTCATGCCAAAACCTCCTATTGAGGCGCTTGTCCCTATCCTAAGCATACCCGAGAATTTCATGGCGGGCAAAGGGACCGCAATATATAGGAAGAAGATCCAACATGTATTAAACAGGAAGAAGTGGGAACAGATAGAATATTGTATCTGAGGAAAAGAGTTAAGCTTCTCGAGGAGGTGAACCTGCAATGAGAAGAAGACCATTCACACTGGTGACTTTGCTCTGCCTACTATTGGCCATTGGTATAATCGTCCACAATAGTGGTTGGGGGAGTTCCCTGGCCGAAGCCGAAGGCCCCCGTATGGCATCGGTGACTGTCCAGGTGGGCGATGCTGTTATCTTCCACGATATTGCTGTCTACGCCAGCATTGAGCAACTGACGAATGCGGCCGATGCAGTTGTCCTCGGCCGGGTTGTTGCCAAGGGGGGCAGCAAGAACTTGGCCCGTGGTGTGGGTAATGCTTCGGCCGATAGAGTGACCATGAGTCAGGAGTATTCTTTTGCAGTGAAGTCCTATCTAAAAGGCAGCGGCGACGACCGCATCGATATTGTTTATGGGGACTATACCATTTATCAAAGTGGCCCAGGTGCTGGCAAGCGCATTCCAGAGCCAAATAGTGCTCTGGAAACTGGAAAGGAGTATGTCCTTTTTCTCAGCAAGGTGCAGTAGGAAAAATATGGTGGGCTTACAAGATAAAAGAAGGTTGTGCTACTCTCAATGGTGAATAGGGT
>JAWLDB010000046.1:0-15574 GCA_041686915.1 Bacillota bacterium | reverse complement strand
GTAGAGCCAACAATAAGCCTGTTGCGCTCTGTGGAGAAAACTTCGCGTATGAAGGTCACAGGTTTGATCAACAATACAAATCTTATGCAATACACTGAACTCCCGTTGATCAAAAAAGGGGAGCAACTGGTTGAAGGGATTGCGGCACAAACTCGCCTGCCAATCATCTTCAACAGTGTGGTGGAGGAGTTTAGCGGGGAAGCACAGTCACAGTTGCACCATCCGGTTTTGCCGCTCCACCTCTATATGTTACGACCATGGGAGTAGGAAAATTGCCAGTAAAGGAGGTTTGCATGAATTATGGCAAAAGTCCGGTTTGAAGAGGACCGCTGCAAGGGTTGCGAGCTTTGCACCACAGTCTGCCCAAAGAAAATCGTGATCATGTCCGAGAAGATTAACAAGAAAGGCTTCCACTTTGCAACTGTGTCCGATATGGACAAGTGCATTGGTTGCACTTTCTGTGCGCGTATCTGTCCTGATACGGTCATTGAGGTAGAAAAGTAAGCCTACTAGGAGGGAAAGCGAATGGGTGAGAAGCTCTTAATGAAGGGTAACGAGGCCATCGGCGAAGCTGCGATTAAAGCAGGTTGCCGCTTCTTCTTTGGCTATCCGATTACTCCACAAAATGAACTGCCGGAATATATGTCCCGCAGAATGCCGCAGGTTGACGGAGTTATGGTGCAGGCGGAAAGTGAAGTAGCCGCCATTAACATGGTATACGGTGCTGCTGGCGCAGGAGCCCGGGTTATGACCTCTTCTTCCAGCCCTGGAATCAGCCTGAAGCAAGAAGGTATCTCATATATTGCCGGTGCCGAACTGCCCTGCGTCATTGTCAATATCGTGCGTGGCGGCCCAGGGCTAGGTGGTATCCAGCCTGCGCAGAGTGACTACTTCCAGTCCGTCAAAGGTGGCGGTCATGGTGACTACCGCCTGATAGTGTTGGCGCCAGCTAACCTGCAAGAGATGGTAGACCTGGTGCAAGAAGGCTTCGACTTGGCTGATTTGTACCGCAATCCGGTGATGATCCTCGGCGACGGTATGCTCGGTCAGATGATGGAGCCGGTTGAATTCAAAGAGCGTCCGGCTATGGACCTACCTGCTAAAGACTGGGCAACCAGTGGTCTGCGTAACCATCCAGGCCGCCGCAATGTTACCAATTCCCTCTTCCTGCAGCCAGACAAGCTGGAAGAGCATAACAGGCGCATGGAAGAAAAGTACGCGAAGATTCAGTCTGAACTCGTGCGCTACGAGTCCACTGATGTGGAAGATGCTGATATCGTAGTAGTCGCTTACGGTTCAACCGCGCGTATTGTTCGCTCTGCCATGGACACCGCAAAGAAGGAAGGCCTGAAGGTTGGCCTGATCCGCCCGATTACCCTCTGGCCGTTCCCATCAGCTCCTATCGCTGACGCAGCCAAGCATGCTAAGGCATTCTTGTCAGTGGAGATGAGCACCGGTCAGATGGTAGAAGATGTACGCCTGGCTGTTAATGGCGCCAAGCCGGTCCATTTCTATGGTCGCGTCGGTGGCATGATCCCGACACCGGAAGCCGTGCTGGCCAAGATTAAGGAGATTTTGGGAGGGAATGCCTAATGGCTAAGCTATTTGAAAGGCCCAAAGCCCTTGCTGACGTCGTAACCCACTACTGTCCGGGCTGTACTCATGGTGTTATCCACCGCCTGGTAGCCGAGGCTATCGATGAACTCGGTATTCTTGACCGCACCGTAGGCATTGCTCCTGTTGGTTGCTCTGTTCTTGCGTATGACTACTTCAACTGTGACATGCAGGAAGCAGCCCATGGCCGTGCACCGGCTGTTGCTACCGGTGTCAAACGCGTTCACCCTGAATGCATCGTATTTAGCTACCAAGGTGACGGCGACTTGGCTTCCATCGGTACAGCCGAGATCGTGCACGCTGCGGCACGCGGTGAAAACATCACTGTTGTCTTCGTCAATAACGGCATATATGGTATGACTGGTGGCCAGATGGCACCGACTACCCTACAGGGCCACAAGACAACCACATCTCCTTATGGCCGTGATCTGAAACTGCAGGGTCATCCGATTCGCGTCTCAGAGATGCTGGCTACTTTGGACGGTCCTGCCTACATTGAGCGCGTATCAGTGCACAACGTGCCTAACATCAACAAGGCGAAGCGTGCTATCAAGAAGGCTTTTGAATACCAAGTCCAGGGTAAGGGTTTCTCCATGGTAGAGGTTCTCTCTACCTGTCCTACCAACTGGGGTATGACTCCGATCGAAGGACTCAAGCGCGTTGAAGAAGAGATGATGCCCTTCTACCCCTTGGGCGTGTACAAGGATACTGGCGCAGAGGGGGAAGCGAAATGACAAATGAACTAATCCTGGCTGGCTTTGGTGGACAGGGCGTCATGTTAATGGGCCAAATTCTGGCCTATGCAGGTATGCTCGAGGATAAGAACGTGTCTTGGATGCCCTCTTATGGCCCGGAGATGCGCGGTGGTACGGCTAACTGTACGGTAGTAGTCTCCGATGTTCCGGTTGGCAGCCCGCTGGTTACCCAGCCAAGCATCGTGGTAGCTATGAACCTGCCTTCTATGGATAAGTTCGAAAATGCTATTAAGCCCGGTGGTGTGTTGCTTTATAACAGCTCACTGATCGAGCGCAAAGTGGAGCGTGACGACATCACGGTCATCCCGGTTCCAGCAAATGAAATTGCCAATGACCTGGGTAGTAGCCGTATTGCTAACATGGTCATGTTAGGTGCACTACTGGCCGAGCGTGAGGTAGTTTCCATGGACTCTATCTACAAGGCTTTGCGCAAGGCGCTGCCTGCCCACCGTCACGATCTGTTGCCGCTGAATGAGCAAGCTCTGCAACGCGGCGCAGAGATAGTAAAGAGCAAGTAACCGCCATGCCTAAAGAAAACCCCAACCCGTCCGGGTTGGGGTTTTGTCTTACCTTGTACGGTCGCTGTCCTGCGGTTTCAAGGCGCTCGGACGGCGCAGAGTTAATGGTACTGGTCTGCGTATCAGAATGGTCCGCAGTGCTTTCCAGTTGAAGGGAATGAGGGGCCATAGGTATGGTACTCCGAAAGATTTGGTCCCCGCGAGTATTAGCAACGTGAGCAGTATACCGCCAATAAGGCCGGGAACGCCAAACAGCGTTACTGCTATTAGTAACCCGAGCCGCACCAAGCGATGAGCATTGGCTAGTTCAAAGCTTGGTGTAGCGAAAGAGCCCACGGCGGCTATCGCCATATAGAGGATGACTTCTGGCGTGAACAAACCTACCTTGATGGCAACATCGCCAACGGTGAAGGCCGCGATGATGCCTAGAGCGGTGAACAGCGGGCTCGGAGTATGGATCGCAGCCATGCGGATTGCATCGAGGCCGAACTCGGCGAGCAGTAGCTGACCCCAGAGGGGAATGTTGCCAACTTCCTTTGGTCCGATGAAGCGTAGCGCCGCAGGTAGTATCTCCGGGTTGTTGGCAGCTGCCAGCCAAATCGGCGTAGCTATGACCGAGAGCAAGATGGCAAGAAATCTGACCCAGCGAATGTATGCTCCCACCAGCGGAGTAGAGCGGTACTCCTCGGCGTGCTGCACGTGGTGAAACCAGGTGGCAGGTGCAATGATCACACTCGGAGAAGTATCTACCATGATAATTACGTGGCCTTCCAGAATATGCACTGCGGCAACATCCGGCCGTTCGGTGTAGCGCACGCGCGGGAAGAGCGTGAACTTGCCGCCGGTGAAGAACTCTTCCAGACTCTTGTCTGCCATCGGCAGCCCATCCACCTTGATGCGTTCAATGCGCTTGCGCAGGTCCCGGACTAGACTTGGGTTCGCCACATCTTCCAAGTAACAGAGTGCAATGTCAGTTTTCGAGCGTACCCCAGCGTGCAGCATCTCCATCCGCAACTTGGGGTCACGGATGCGCCTACGCAGCAAAGCTGTGTTGAAGACGATGGTTTCCACAAAGCCGTCGCGTGAGCCCCGTGTAACTCGCTCAATGTCAGGTTCTTCTGGCCCTCTGACGGGGTACTCGCGGGCGTCGATGATAATTGCTTCAGCCTCTCCGTCGATTAACAGAGCAATGGCGCCAGGCAAAACTGCGTCTACCACAGCATGCAACTTGTCTACCTTTGTGACTTCAATATATGGTATCTGCTGCTCCATCAACCGTTTAACAGGGCTGATTGCGATATCTCTGCGCTCGAGGCGGGCTAGCTGGTTTAGAATGAGTAGCATGACCTGATCTTTGGCAAAACCATCAATGAAAAGGATGGCCATATCTGTGCCGGCCAGGTGCATCTCACGCATGACTACATCGAAACTGGCTCCAATGCCCATCTCCTTTTCCAGGAACTCTATGTTCTCCTGAAGTTTGGGACTGATGCTAGACAAGTGATTGCCCCCTTGTGTTAGGCTCATAGCTCGTCCACCGTTTTAGGTGAAGCTGAAGCGCCTTATTGCTGCAGTAACTTTAAGAGGTCTATGACTGCGATGTCACCATACATATTGAGCAGCGCGCGCAGGTGAGCTTTGACCTCCTGGCTGCTGCCGGACATATAAATGGCATTTTTCAGAGCTACTTGTTCTACCATAAACACAAAACCTCCCCCGGCCAATCAAAACTGGCCAAGCTTTGTGTTAGTTTATGGTTATTGCCCCATAGTTATGATGCACAGGAAGGTGATTTGCATTGGATTTACAGGAACGTTGTTTGGATAGCCAGCTAATTTTCTCAGGCAGGGTGGTCAAGCTAAAGGTCGATCAGGTAAGGTTGCCTGATGGTAAGACCAGCAGCAGGGAGGTTGTGGTACACCCGGGGGCAGTTGCTATACTGCCAATCACAGATGAAGGCAAGCTGCTTTTGATCAGGCAGTTCAGGTACCCGGCAGGAGAGGAGTTGTGGGAGGTACCAGCAGGCAAGCTGGGTCCAAACGAGGATCCTGAGCTTGCCGCCGCCCGTGAACTGGCCGAGGAAGTTGGGTTCGTGCCGGGGAAGCTTGTGCACAGGTTCAGCATGTTCACAGCGCCTGGTTTCTGTAACGAGTTGCTCCATCTCTATCAGGCCACAGAGCTTAAGCCACAGAAAGCGGATTGTGATGACGATGAGTTCATTGAAGTGGCAGAGTTCGGCAGGGAGGAGACCCAGGAGCTGCTCAAGGCAGGCAAAGTGCGTGACGCCAAGACACTAGTTGCGCTGCTTGATTACTTATTCGCGTAGGGCATAGAACTTGTCTAACCCGCATAGGTTGTTATAGACGCATGGGGGTGGGACAAGGTGCGCAATCTCAAGCTTCAAATCAAACAGCATTTGGCGGACCGTCTGGGGAGTTATTTGTTCGTTGTCTTCTTGTTCACAGTAGGTGTCTTCTCCGGGGCCATCTCGGTTAACCAGCTCAGCTTCAGCCAGCGGCAGGAACTGCTTGGTTTTCTGCAGCAGTTTTTCTCCGTGGGGACAGGTATCCCGGCCAATACGGATACTTTCCTGCGCACGCTGTTGCTGAACCTCCAATCAGCAGGGGTAACCTGGTTAATGGGTCTCATCATGTTCGGGTTGCCCATCATTATTCTGCTGGTCTTTTTCCGCGGCTTCATTCTTGGCTTCTCAGTAGGCTTTCTTGTGAACCAAATGGGGCTCAAGGGACTGTTGTTCGCGACTTGTTCAGTCATACCGCATAACCTGTTTTCTGTTCCCGCGGGGTTGGCCATATCTGCCATATCCATCAGTTTCGTCATCCAAACGCTGAAACCGTCCAAAAACCTAGTCAGGCAGAAGCCGGCCAAAAGGGTGTGGCACTACACCGGTAGTGTTCTTCTGCTATCCACGCTGCTGGTAGTGGCTAGTCTGGTTGAGACGTACGTCACGCCCGCACTAGTACACGTGGTATCGCGTATGTTCTAGTGACCCGAACTGTCAGAACAAAAGCCGCCGCTTTGGCGGCTTTTCTGCTTTAGTTTGTCGACTATGTTACCCATCATATGGGGCATTGGTAGCACAACTTTCCTCACCAGACAGGCCAGCCTTTCTGCTATAATGAGTTCAGACTGTTAGGAGGTGGAACTTGTGCGGCTGTTGGCCAGCTTCATGCTGTTCATCATGTTATCCGTCATCAGCCCGGCAGGTGTTGCAGCAGCGGTTCCCAAGTTTCCGGCAGTAACCGCCGAATCTGCTGCATTGGTTGACTTGAGGACAGGCGAAATACTGGGTGGACACAATACCAATAAGAAGATCTACCCGGCTAGCACAACCAAAGTGCTTACCGGGCTGCTTGCCGTTGAAATGGGCAAGCTGGACGATATGGTATCAATTAGCCGGCGAGCGCAGGACCAGGAAGGTACATCCCTCTATTCTCGAGTGGGAGAGACCTACCTGTTTAAGGACTTGCTGTATGCCATGATGGTGCAGTCCTGCAACGATGCGGCTGTAGCTATCGCAGAACACTTGGCAGGTACAGTTGAAGATTTCAGCGCTCTGATGAATGCTCGCGCCGCAGAACTGGGTGCTACCAATACACATTTCGTCAATCCCAATGGATTGCATGACAAAGATCATTACACAACCGCGGCCGATATGGCTCGTGTTTTTCACGCGGCCATGCAAAGCGAAACCCTACGCGAGATAATGACTACCAGGGTGTATTACGTGACTATCGGCTCAGGTGAGGAACGCATCCTGGTTAATGGCAATGATATGCTGGTTACTTACCCCGGAACCATCGGTGGTAAGACAGGGTATACTAGACAAGCCCAGCAAACTATCTTGACTGCAGCGGAGCGTGGTTCGCTCAAGCTTGGCGCAGCCGTATTCGGCGCGCAAGGCAAAGCTGTCTGGCATGATGCCAAAGCTGTTTTGGATTACGGGTTCAAGCACTGGCAGTACGTGGACGTTGTAGGAGCAGGGCAGACTGTAACTGCCATGCCTGTCGTCTACGGTGATGAAGCCTTGCTGGTGGCAGACGCCAAGTTGAGCTTGCTGGTTTCTGCCGAGCGCAGTGATCTGCCGGTGCACTATACGATAGATCTCAATAAGCGTCTAAAGGCTCCGCTGAAGGCGGGCGCTGAGGTTGGCAAAGTCACATACTGGTTGGGAGAGCAGCCCCTGGGGTCAGCTACTCTCAAGGTTGCGTACGCGGTTGCTCGTCCGTGGTACACACTATGGGAAGTGCCCTTCGGCCTCATAGCCATGGCCTTTGGATGGCAGTTTCGGCGACACAATCCTCGTGCTTCGCATATAAATAAGCAACGAGTGCGTTTCAAGAGGGGGTAACTGAAAACATGCGCGTTATTGGTTTACTATACGGCGGCCGCTCTGGCGAGCACGAAGTATCTGTTCAATCTGCGGCTTCCATCTGGCAAGCAGCAGACCGTGCCCGCTATCAGGTGATTCCGATCGCTATCAGCAAGTCGGGCAGGTGGAGAAGGGGGATAGCGCCCCATGAGGTGATTGCTCTAGGCGGTTCTGTACCTGAGCCCCTAGAGAGCGAGAACCCAATGGCAGTTCTGCATGATATCGATATAGTGTTCCCGGTACTGCATGGACCGTTTGGTGAAGACGGAACAATCCAAGGGTTACTCGAGATGCTTGGAAAACCGTACGTTGGCGCCGGTGTTCTCGCCTCTGCTATCGGTATGGATAAAGCTATGATGAAGACAGTTTATGCACAGCACGGATTTCCGCAGGCTCCATGGTTGGTCTTCTCCAGGCAATATTGCCGGCAGCAGCCGGCTGCCGTATTTCGTTCGGTAGAGCAGCACTTGGGCTTCCCGTGTTTTGTCAAACCAGCTAATATGGGCAGCAGCGTTGGCATAAGCAAAGTGCATTCGCCTGAAGGACTGCCGGGCGCAATCAGCCTGGCAACACAATTTGACCGCAAGATAGTGATAGAGGCCTTTGTTGACGGAAGGGAAATCGAGTGTTCAGTACTCGGAAACGAGCAGCCGCAAGCATCAGTTCCTGGGGAAATCGTGCCGGCCGCTGAGTTTTACGATTACCAGGCTAAGTACGCGTCCGACTCGCAGCTGCTCATCCCTGCGCCCATTTCACCCAAGCAGGTAGCCGAAGTGCAGCAACTGGCTATCGCGGCCTTCAAGGCCATAGATTGCTTCGGTCTGGCACGCGTCGATTTCTTCTTGCAGAAGTCTGACGGTAAACTGGTTATCAATGAAATTAACACCATGCCAGGTTTCACAAGGATATCGATGTATCCGAAGCTGTGGGAAGCCAGCGGCTTGCCGTATCCTCGTTTAATAGACGAACTGATCACCTTGGCATTTGAACGGCACAACGAGTCTGTCTAGTCGTTGATTGCTTTCCTGGGCACCCTAAACCCGACCTATTTTGCAGGTTAAAAAGTCGCAATATTTGATGGCAGGAATTTCATACGCTTTGTGATAATATTCTACTGACGAATCTGCATTTGAGTAGCATAACTGCTCAGGCTTGTTCATCAAACAGGGGAGGTGTCGTTAATGGCTATTTCCATTTCCGAGCGCGCAAAGGGTATTCCCGCTTCTCCAATCCGCAAGCTGGTTCCGTTTGCGAATGCTGCAAAGGCCAAGGGCCTGCATGTCTATCACCTCAACATAGGGCAACCGGATATCGAAACTCCCGAGCAGATGTGGGAGCGAATCCGTAACTACGACCAGAAAGTTCTGGCTTATGGCGAGTCAGCCGGCTTGATTGAGTTCCGCCGGGCACTGGTACCGTACTACGAGAATTTCGACATCAACGTTACCCCAGATGAGATGCTTATCACCACCGGTGGTAGTGAGGCACTCATGTTCGCGATGATGATCGTCACCAGCCCAGGAGACGAGGTCATCATTCCCGAGCCTTTCTACGCCAACTACAATGGTTTTGCTAGTTATGCCGGCATCAGTGTTGTACCAGTTACTTCCAAGGCCGAAAACGGCTTCCGTCTGCCAGGTAAAGCAGACTTTGTAGCCAAAATTGGCCCAAAGACCAAAGCAATCCTGCTTTGCAACCCCGGCAATCCAACAGGCGTTGTTTATACGGAAGAGGAACTGCGCACCATAGCAGAGCTCGCTCTCGAGCATGATCTATTCATCATCTCCGATGAAGTATATCGTGAGTTCGTTTACGATGGGGCGCAATTCAGCAGCATTCTGACCATCCCTGGGATTGAGCAGCACGCCATTCTGGCTGACAGCATCTCCAAGCGTTTCAGCGCATGCGGCGCCCGTATCGGCTGCCTGGTGAGCAAGAACAAGGACGTGATGTCGGCAGCTCTGCGCTTCGGGCAAGCTCGTCTTTGCCCTCCCACATTGGAGCAAGTTGGCGCTATCGGCGCTCTACAAGTTCCACCGTCTTACTATCAGGACGTGCTGACTGAGTACCAAAAACGGCGTGACATTGTTGTAGAGGGCCTGAAGAAGATCGAAGGCTGCGTTTTTGATGTGCCGAAGGGAGCTTTCTACGTCGTCGCCAAGCTGCCGATCGACAACTCCGATGAATTCGCCCAGTTCCTGCTCACAGATTTTAGCATGGATGGATCTACCACCATGGTTGCTCCGGCAGCCGGCTTCTATGCCACACCAGGTCTCGGTGTAGACGAAATCCGCATCGCCTACGTGCTAAATTCTGATGACCTGCAGAAGGCTATGGCAATTCTGGCTGCCGGCGTGAAGGCCTACCGCCAGAGTAAGGGCCTGGGCCAAGCAGCTGAATGCTAAACACATAGATAGTCAAAGAGGTTGCGCGACGCGCAACCTCTTTTTGCTTGCTGCGCTTTGTCCAACGGGGCACGTCTAACGACACAAGCTCTCACATATACATTTAACAAGCCTTATGTCGGCTGCGCAAGGATTTTGAGGGGGTGAAAGCCTGTGTTTGTGATTACCATAGGCCCCATCGGTAAGAAGTGGGGCAAAACCATCAAGTATGGCGCCATTGCCATCGTATTGCTCTTGGTCGCTCTGGTTGCCTGGCAGGTTGTTTCTGCCGGCCGCACGCCTACCGAGTTGCCGTCCCCTGAGGATTTACAGGCGGTAACTGGCGGCGTCACTACCGGAACTTCCTTCTGGCAGCGTTTCACCGAAACGTTGCAGCGTTGGTTCACCGGCGGCTTCTAATCGTCCGGCCCTGCCCGATGCGGCAGGGCCTTTGCCTTTGCTGTGGTGCGGCTGTGGGGTCCCACACGTCTTCGGCCCTGCTGCGCTACTGTCACTGCATCTGTGACTCCTTGCGCTTACTGCAACTCCTGGCGGGGTGTAGGGGTCGCATCCTATGCGACCCACGGCTGAACATGTTCAGCCCGTGGAGGAGGACCGGGGGACGGGCACGCGTGTATGCATCAGGGGCGGGAGCATGGCTCAAGCGCTCGCTTATTCTTCATTATGGTATGAGCTCGTTGGCTGAGGTTCGCTCCAAAACTCGCGCGTCGTGCAGTTAAGGCCAGTGGGGGAGAGTAGCTACGTGCTACAGTTTAGTAGATTGCTCCTAATCGAAACAGCGCTCAAACAGCTGGTGCTTTGCACTGAGCCTTCCTCGCTCTTTCTATTATCTTTCTGCTAATGCGCCCGCCCATGCTTCCACGCCCCTTAATCCCGCGGGTCCCGTGTTGGTCCGGGCAGGATGTCATGGCTGCTCTTCCTAATAATCTGCTTACAGTGACGTTGTCTTTGAGGGATGCGGAAAGACACACCTTTGACGTTACTGTTAGCCGCAATGTGAGGACCACATAGCCCACGTAAAGAGGGGCCCCAGTAGCTCGCTCCCGGCGCGTTAGAGAATGCAATCAGGATAAAGGAGCGAGGGAGGTCCGGGAAAAGCGCGGTAACTGTTTGAGCTGTAGCGAGTTTTACCGCGCGCCGGACGACCGAGCTCCCTACCTACAGAATTCGAGCGCCGGAGCGAGCCTGGGCGCCCCGAGGCTAACACGAATGTGGTCCGTGGGAGTGCGCCAGACACCGAATAACTCGTCCTTGGGCAGAAGAAATTCTGCCCCTACAACCTACCGCGTGCATGCGTAAAGGGCGCCGATCGGCGCCCTTTACTAATTGCTTCTATGCCCGAATTACTTCGTAAAATGGCAGGCGGCGAGGTGGCCGGGTGAGATCTCTTCAAAGATAGGCTCTTGCTGGGAGCAGACAGGTTTAGCGAACGGGCAGCGCGTGTGGAAACGGCAGCCCGCTGGGGGATCGATTGGACTAGGGACGTCCCCCTGCAGGATAATGCGTTCCGTTCTCACATCAGGGTTGGGCTTCGGTATGGCCGACAGCAGTGCCTTGGTATAGGGATGCAGCGGATTGTTATAAAGCTCATCGCCTTCAGCTAACTCTACCAGCTGACCGAGGTACATAACCGCAACCCGGTCGGAGATGTGTTTGACCACACTCAGGTTATGTGCGATGAACAAATAGGTCAGCCCAAACTCTTTCTGCAGGTCCTCCAGCAGATTCAGCACCTGTGACTGGATAGACACGTCGAGAGCCGATACAGGCTCATCGCAGACGATGAGCTTCGGGTTCAGGGCGATTGCCCTGGCAATGCCGATGCGCTGTCGTTGGCCACCGCTGAACTCATGGGGATAGCGCCGATAGTGCCAAGATGCCAGACCGACAACGTCCAGAAGCTGCTTTACCCTCTTTTCTCTGGCGGCTGAACTGCCCATTCGGTGCACCAGCAGTGGTTCACCGACTATTTCACCTACAGTCATGCGCGGGTTAAGAGAGGAATAGGGGTCCTGGAAGATCAGCTGCATTTCCCGTCGTACCTTGCGTAGCTCAGCAGGGGGTATGGCGAAAATGTTCTTACCCTGGAAGTGCACCTCGCCTGACGTAGCCGGTTGCAGCTTCAGCACTACTTTACCAAGCGTTGTCTTACCACATCCGCTTTCCCCCACCAGGCCAAGCGTTTCGCCCTTATGTATGTCAAAGCTGACACAGTCTACAGCGTGGACATATTCTTGACGCCCGCCGGAGCGCCCTACGTGGTATTTGACCAGGTCTTTGACAGAGAGCAATACTTCAGGTGCCGTACTCATGCCTGCGTCGCCTCCTCTCTGTCAGGCAACAGCGGGTACCAACAGCTTACCTTGCGCCCCTGTTCGCCACACGACCGCAGATTAGGCTCTTCCTGACGACATCTATCTTGCGCATACGGACAACGGGGGTGAAAACGACATCCACCCGGCAGGTTCAGCAGATTTGGCACTGTGCCGGTGATCACGTGCAACCTGGCCGCGCGCTGCTCGAGGCGCGGTATGGAAGCCATGAGGCCCTCGGTATACGGATGTCTTGGAGACCTAAATAGTGACGCTGTATCGGCTTCTTCTACAATCCTGCCAGCGTACATAACCAACACTCGCGATGCCATCTCCGCTACCACACCCAAGTCATGAGTGATTAGCAGAACGGCCATATCGAACTCTTTCCTAAGCCTTCTCATCAGATCAAGGATCTGCGCCTGGATTGTTACGTCTAGGGCCGTCGTTGGCTCATCAGCTATCAACAAGCGAGGAGTGCAGGCCAGGGCCATGGCAATCATCACCCGTTGCCTCATTCCGCCAGAAAGCTGGTGCGGATATTCCTTGACTCGTTTCTCCGGCGACGGGATGCCAACCAACTGCAAGAGCTCGATTGACCGCTGCAATGCTTCCTCTTTTGTCATGCGTTTATGTTTGATCAGTGCTTCGCTGATTTGCATACCGATAGTGAAAACAGGATTAAGGCTAGTCATTGGTTCCTGAAAGATCATCGACACCTTGTTACCGCGCACATTCTGCATCTCATCTTCGGTGAGAGACAGCAGGTCGCAAGCTTCACCATCGTCGAAGATTACCTCTCCGGATTCAACCTTGCCTGGTGGAGAGGGTATCAAGCGCATGATGGACAGCGCAGTCTGTGTTTTTCCACAACCACTTTCGCCAACCACCGCAATTGTCTCACCATGACTGATGCTGAACGATAGATCATGCACCGGGGTGGCAACACCTTCGCTTGTGTAGAATGATGTTTTTAGCTGCCTCACATCGAGTAATAGGTCCATCTTCCGCAAAACCTCCTTTCCACCTATTGCTTCATCCGGGGGTCAAGGGCATCGCGCAGGCCATCTCCGATGAAGTTGAAGGCCAGCACAGTGATGAAGATGAATAGGCCTGGCATCATCATCATCCAGGGAGCGTGCAGATAGAAAGACCGTCCACGGTTGAGGATATTGCCCCAACTGGGAAATGGTTCTTGAACACCCAAACCCAGGAAGCTGAGACCTGATTCGGCCAGGATAGCACCTCCAATGCGGAGGGTGGTGCTAACGATAATCGGTGCTATAGCGTTTGGTAGAATATGACGGGAGATAATCCTGGCATGGCCTGCTCCGACAGCTCGGGCGGCCTCTGTGAAATCACGTTCACGCAGTGTAAGGAATTCTGCCCTGACCATGCGCGCCAGTCCAGGCCAGGAAGTAAGGCCAATTACGACCATGATGTTGAAAATACTGCGCGGTAGTACTGCAGCCACAGTTATTAGCAGGAAGAAGGTCGGGAAGGCCATAAAAACTTCGGTTATCCGCATGAGAATGTCGTCTACCCTGCCACCAAAGTAACCTGCAACGGCTCCAACAATAGTGCCGATGGCTACTGAAAAGGCGGCAGCGACAATGCCAACACTTAGGCTGATGCGGGCTCCCCAAATGACGCGGCTATACACGTCACGTCCGATATCGTCCGTGCCAAACCAATGTTCAGCACTTGGCTCTAAGAGGCGGTTAGCCGGAGCTACTGCAGTATACTCATGGGTGGCGAGCATGGGAGCAAACAGTGCAATTGCGTATAGCACCAGCAACACATACAGACTGATTAATGCCAGTTTGTGTTGTTTGAAGCGTCTCCAGACCATTGCCAGGTAGGTTTCCTCAGGTCTAGCAGCGGCGGGGCTAACCCGAGCCCGATTGGTGCCAAGTTTGGTGCTCATAGATACCCCTCCTACTCGTATTTGATCCGCGGGTCAACTACCAGGTAAAGCATATCTGACAGGAAGGTGCCGCACACCATCAGGGTAGCCCCGATGGTGTTGAAGGCCATTACTACCGGGTAGTCCCTTTGTTGAATGGCCCGCATCATTACCAACCCCAAGCCAGGCCAGGAGAAAACAACTTCCAGGATGAATGCTCCGCTAAAGAGAATGGGTAGTTCAAGTCCTACCAGGGTCACAATCGGCAACAGCGCATT
Source organism: Bacillota bacterium (assembly GCA_041686915.1). Lineage (GTDB taxonomy): Bacteria > Bacillota > UBA994 > UBA5500 > UBA5500 > JAWLDB01. The sequence goes on along the minus strand of JAWLDB010000046.1, from coordinate 1,393 downwards.
GCGCAGAGCGTGCTTATAGTTGACTATCCGTTCTGACAATCCCTTGGCTCGGGCGGTACGCACATAATCCTGCCGGATGACCTCCAACATGCTGGCGCGCATATAACGGGCTAACCCTGCGAGGCTGCCGAAGACCATGACGAAAGCGGGGAGGATCAAATAACGGAGGCGGTCAAGCAGTACGATCAGGAAAGGGGATTCCCTGATATTGATACCGTAGGAAGCCATACCGCTGGTCTTTATAAAGTCGACTGGAACGGCAATGAAGTATATCAACAGCATCGCCAACCAGAATGGCGGCATGGACTGACCCATGAATGCCATGAAGGTGACAGCATGGTCCAATTTGGAGTATTGCCGAAGCGCCGAAATTATCCCTACAGGTAAGGCGATGGCGTAAATTAATACCATCACCACTAGGTTAAGGTAGAGTGTGTTGGGCAGGCGGTCCAGGATCATCTTCATGACGGGCTCGCCTGAAACGAATGATTTGCCGAAATCACCTTGAACAGCTTTACTCACCCAACGCCCGTATTGCACATAGATAGGCTGGTCCAGCCCATAGACTTCCCTGATTCTCTCTTTGACTGCTTGCGGGGCATTGCGTTCTACCAGCATGTCCACCGGATCCCCCGGGGCCAGGTGCATGATGGAGAAGGAGATGATCGAGATGCCGATGAGCAGGAACAGCATCTGCCAGAGACGGCGTAGAATGTACCGGTACAATCTAACCCTCCTTTCCGGAATAACGGGTGTGTTCATGAGAAGAAAAGGGGGAGGTTGACGCTCCCCCTGTATTTCCCTTACTTACCCGTGATGTACCAGTACTCAGGATAAATCGGTCCAAGCGGAGACATGACCACGCCTTCAAACTTCTTGTGCATCGCTACTGTGAGATTCTGAGTGTACATGAAGATGTATGGCAGCTCATCGTTCAGGATCTGCTGGATCTCCTGGTAGATTGCCTTGCGGGCTTCCTGGTCCAGTGTTGTACGACCTTGTGCGAGCAACTCGTCAACGCGGTCATTCTGGTACTCTACGTCGTTGAATCCCATCAATACACCGTCTTTAACGCCAGCTTCGGAGTGGAAGAACAGGTAGCAGTCTGGGTCAACGCCTAGGCTCCAGCCCAGCATATAGGCTTCGAATGTGGCCTTGTCAAGGTACTTGTCACACAGTACCGACCATTCGTAGTAACTCACTCTGGCATCGACACCGATTTCTTTCCACTGCTCTTTGACGATGCTCAGTGCAGCTTCTGTTTGCACGTTACCGGTAGACGAGATCAGTTCAAAGGACAGCGTCTGACCATCCTTGATGCGGAACCCCTCAGCACCTACTTCAGTCCAACCGGCCTGCTCCAGCAGCTGTACTGCTTTATCTTTATCGTAGT
>JAWLDB010000045.1:0-15594 GCA_041686915.1 Bacillota bacterium | reverse complement strand
CTGCTCGAGGCAGCCGCCAAGAGCGCCAAGGCGAAATCACAGCCTGTGGTCATCACGCTTCCCGTTTTCGAGCAGGCGAATGATCCTCAGACGACCGATGACGGTCGCCCGATTACTCGCAAAGGCAAGCTGAGCATCACAGATGAGCAAGTAGATGTCCTCGTAGATACCGGGCTGAGCGTACAAGGTCCGCAAGGCACCACAATCGATCTGCCCGTGGCCCTGCTCGAGGCCATCGCAGCGGCCGGAACTGGCCTCGAAGTGGAAATCTACGGTGTAGACAACGAGACGGCTCAAACCCACCTGAAAGATTGGGATGAAGTAGTTATGGCTCAGGAGATAGATACCAACTTCTCTGGCCAGACAACATTGCGCTTCCCAGTCCCAGAGGGATTTGACCCAGCTGAACTGAAAATATGGGTAACTCACAGCGACGGATCTACCGAGAACATCACGCCAACGATCGTTCTCATTGGAGATATCAAGTATCTGGAAATCACCATCAACAGCTTCAGCACCTTCATCGTCTACAAAGCAGGTGAAGAACCTGTGCCGCCGGTAGCCACGGTTAAAGAGATTATCCTGACCATTGGTAAACTGGATGTCACAGTCTCCGGAGAGGTACACAAGCTGGATGTCGCTCCTTACATCAACCGGAGAGTCGGTCGTACGCTTGTACCGATCAGGTTCATCAGCGAGACCCTAGGCGCTGAGGTTGAATGGCTGGAGAAAACCAATCAGGTTCGCATTGTTGACGGTGAAAATGAGATCCTGTTGACAATCGGCAAGAAGACTGTCCTGGTAAACGGAGAAACTGAGGCCATTGACGTTGCGCCTGTGATCAGCAGGGGACGTACCTTCGTGCCGCTGCGTTTCATCAGCGAAACACTCGGTGCAGAAGTTGAATGGGTTGAGTCAACCAACCAGGTCATAGTCAAGCGCTAGACCAGCATAAGCATCGACCCCGTCCTAAAGGACGGGGTCGATTTGCTACACTACGCCACATGGGCAATGCAGGAAAGAATGGCCCATCGAAAGAATACAATCCCGTAGGAGCGCCTTGTAGGATCACGGGCAGTTCTCAATAGATAAATCAAACTGACAGGGGTGGAATGAATGACCAGCAGATTGATCGCAAGCATATCTCTTGTCCTGCTCTTGACCATGGCCCTAAGTCCACTTTCCACAGTTGGTGCCATTGAAAGCCCAGCAGTAAAGGTCGTCCCAGCGCAGCAAACTGTGCAGGCGAGTGGAGAGATAATGTCTGTAGAGGTAAGGGCTGAAAATGTAACGAGCCTCTATGGGGCTGAACTGCTGTTAAGTTTTGATCCTAGCGTTCTGCAGCTGGTAGATGACTCAGGAGCCGCCACAAAGAGTGTAATCATCGGTGATCTGTTCGATTTCCCGAGCAAATTTGTGGCTGCTAATGAGATAGACAGCGCCTTGGGTAAGGTAAAGTTTGCCATGGTGCTCCTCGGAAAAGTGCACGGCAAGTCTGGCAGCGGCGTCATCTGTTCATTCCACGTGAAGGTTCTTAATCCTAAACAGACCACCATTACTCTCGAAGCGACCTTGGTATCTACCAATAACGCGGCAGGTACCCCTTTTATGGTAGCCCCTGTTGTTCAGGGCGCTACGCTGGTTGTACCCGTTGCACAGCCCCCTGCTGGTCCACCTGCAGTACAACCACCCGCGCCACCTACTCAGCCTACCACCCCTAGTAACCCCGGTCCCGATCCGGGTGAAGCTGGTGAAGATGCATTGTTGAACGCGGATGAGCTCGTCATTTCCGAAGCCACTTTGGACAAAGATGGTACCCAAGTCTCAGCTGCGTTTGTCTCCATCCCTCAGGCAACATTTGAGCAGGCCATAACCAAGGCCCGTCAGGAGAACCAGCCGGTGGTAATCTCCCTACCGGAAACCCCAGCTAGCTCCCAACTCTTGCGGGTCGATGCGACGCAGCTTCCAGGCCTGTCTGACACAGGAGCCACAATCCGTAGCCATAACGGTACAGAGATAGAGTTGCCTAAGGAAGTAATCAAGGCATTGGCGGAAGCCGGGCAATCGCTTGAACTTGGGCTGGAACCGGCAGATGAAGATGCTGCCAAAGCAGCGCTAAGCGCAGGGGATGAGTTCTTGCAGGCCCACGAAATACATGCTGGTATTAAGGGCCAAACCACGTTACGTTTTCCTGCTCCTCCCGGTGTCGACCCATCCGGTCTACGGATGAGGGTTTTGCATAGTGACGGAACAGAAGAAGACTTCGTTCCTGAGGTAATCGAAGCTGCCGACGGTACATTCCTGAAAATTGTGGTTAGCTCATTTAGTACATTCATCCTTTATGTTCCGTCCAGCACAGAACCCCTACAGCCTGAAGCCACCAAAGAGATCAGGCTATCCCTTGGGAACAAGAATGCAGCCATAGACGGCAAACCTTTTACCTTGGACGCAGCCCCATTTGTACCAAGGGGTACCGGCAGATCCCTTGTACCAGTGCGCTTCGTGAGCGAGGGGTTGGGCGCTGATGTTGAGTGGCTGGAAACGACCAATCAGGTGCGTATCACCGATGGAGATACTGTCATACTGTTAACCCTAGGTTCCAAAAGGGTGCTGGTCAACGGTCAGGAGACCTTGGTTGATGTGGCTCCTGTGATCAAACAGGCCAGAACCTTTGTGCCGTTGCGTTTCGTCAGTGAAACTCTACAGGCCGCTGTTGACTATATAGATGCCACTGCCACTATCATCATAGTCAGATAATGAAAGGGAATACGGGTATGTATAGACGCCTCATTATGTTAGCAATCCTGCTCATCAGCTGTTTTCTGCTAGTACCTGTGCCAGCTTTGGCAGCCGAAGGCGAGGAACTACTAGTCAAGTACAGAGCAGACGCCAAGCCATCTACTATTCATGGTCTGGCCAAAGACCGGTTGCAGCCGTTAGGTGTAAGACGTCTCAAGGCCAGCAGTAAGGCAGAGGCGGAGTGGTTGCTCCAAGAGCTGCGCAACCACCCTGATGTTGAGTATGCCGAGTACAACCATCGACGTACGGTAACTGTTACTGCCAGTGACCCTGAGTACTCTACCCAATGGGGTTTGGCCTCTGCCAGGTTTCCTGAAGCTTGGGAATTCACCCGGGGCAGCACAGGAGTGCTGGTAGCAGTTATAGATAGCGGCATAGCCCTCTACCACCCCGAACTACAAGGACGCTACACTCAGGGCTATGATTATGTGTTCGATGATACTGAGCCGGATGACGAGTTGGGTCACGGTACTTCTGTGGCAGGGGTAATAGCAGCTAATACTGGCAATGGCCAGGGAGTGGCTGGTGCAACTTGGCATACTACCATTCTCCCGCTTAAAGTCCTTGACCAGTTTGGCAGTGGATATGACAGCGATGTCGCCGCTGCCATCATCTACGCCGCCGATCAGGGAGCAGACGTTATCAACCTTAGTTTAGGAGGGCCAGAGCCCTCCAAAACGCTACAGGAAGCAGTTGATTATGCTCACTCTAAAGGGGCTGTCATCGTGGCTGCCAGTGGTAACAAGCGTGAAGCCGTTTACTATCCTGCAGCTTGCAATAACGTTATCGCTGTCGGCTCAATATCACAGACCAACGCTGTGTCCAGCTTCTCAAACTACGGGGAACAGCTCGATGTAGCTGCGCCAGGTGAGAGCATTAGAACAATAGGCCTTGATCCGTACACCACACGCACCGCAAGTGGTACTTCCTTTGCGGCGCCGCATGTAGCTGCATTGGCCAGCTTGTTGCTTTCGCTGGATCCTAGCCTAAGCAATTCCCAGGTTGAGAGCTACATCACCCACACGGCTATAGACCAGGGGGCGGCAGGTTGGGACCCTGATTATGGCCATGGAGCGATAGACGCCAAAGCTGCTACGCTTGCCTTGCTTAATGAACAGGCTAAAGGGACTGTTTCCCTGCAGATATTCGGACAGGTGACGGATATATCCATCACCGTGGACGGGGTACCGGCTGTGCTGCAGCGCGACACCCAGGGAGAGGTGCTTCTCCCGGCCATGTTGAGTGGCGCCCACAGCCTGGAGGTACGTATGAAGGGTTACCTACCTTACCGTACAACCGTTGATGTACCGATTGCCCAGGCTGTTCAGGTTGCATGCATCCCGCTGTATGGAGATCTCAATGGGGATGGAACAGTTGACCTTTATGATCTGGTCGCCATATCCAGACAGATTGGCAGTATTGTAGTCACTAACCTCGAGCTCGACCCTGACCAGGATGGTCAGGTTACACTACTTGACTTGGCGCAGGTAGCAGCTAACTACGGAAGATAACGAAACATAAACACGAAGGCCATCCCGGTTTCGCCGGGATGGCCTTCTAGCGCTTAATTTTAAACCTTTGTTCAGATGAAATAGGAGAATCTGGCCAGTTATTAGAATAATATTCCATGATGCTCTTGCGCTGACCGAATATCCCAGGTGTATAACCAGTTAAACAACACTTATAAGGAGGAAAGATATGTTGATACGGAACTTGCCACTGAAAATCGCGCTTATCTTGTTGATTGCCTTGGCATTTTCCCTGGCAGTAGTGCCGACAGTAGGTGCCACTGAGCTGGTGGAGGAGTCGGGCCCAACCAGTACCACTGCCCAATCAAGCGATAGCGTAACGCTACGGGTGAAGGCTAATGGCACTTACCTTATTCAAGGAGCTTTGGTGTACGTCAAGCACACAGATCGGGTGGAACGTATCTGGAACGCATCATCCACCAGTTCATACGATGGACAAGACATTTTGCTTACCATAAGTGGATTGGACTGGACCACAAACAGCGTTTACAGTGTCTTTATTCCGACCGACTATGCCTTGTTCAGCACAAATATCACTCAGGGCATGGTAGGGAAAGAGACTGTAGTCGATGTAGACACCACCTACGTGCCACTACAACTCACGCTTCCCTTTACGCCAGATACGAATACTGACAGCCTTAGTATAATACTAACTCAAGTTCTGCCCGGCAATTATCACGTTGCGGCTGGGAGAGTAAACCAGGGGACTCTCGTTCCTCCTGCCATCTACAATGTTCAAATCGTAGTGCAGGGTCACAAGGCTTATTGCCTGTACCGGGTGAACTGTAGCCTGCAGACGGCAACTGATGCGGTAGCTTTTACCACCGATGAGATCGTGACATTAACGGCTACACCATCGCTACCTGCCGGTGTTACGGTGAGTACCATCTTCTCCTACCACGCTCCAGCGCAGAGCGGCGCAACCAGTACGAGTGGAGTCGTCTGGGTGCCTAACCACGATGGCAGCTATTCCTGCAATGTGAACATTGGCACCTATGAAAGCTTACATCTGCATTATGAATTGGCAGCTGTTGATGAGACCTGGACCTGCTCATCGATAATGTGGGAGCCATTCTTCAATGGTAACCAGTTGTTTGCTCATGACTTGCAGTCCTTGCAGGGCCGGATAAGTCTATCATCCACAAATTTGCATGTAGGCCAAACCCTATCGTATCGGCGTGACTTTGGCATCGTTGATGCGGTGGGAAACAAGTGGAATCTTTGCCGCCAGAACCCATGGCACGAGCTTGAGGGTACTGTTTCGCTGCTTGATCCAAATAATAGCAACTCTGTCGTCTTTACCAGCGGTTTTATCGACGGTGAGGTCACCATGCCTAATCTGCTGGGCACGCATATTCTCCAGTATGAGGTAACTGGTGCTCCTTTCTCCATTGGTGTAGCCTCACAGGAAATACAACTTGGTGAGACACCATCTGCCACCATTTCTGGAACCATCACGTTGCCCGATCAACAAGCAGCAGTAACCGATATGTTGCTTAAGATCTCAGCAACGGACTGGGCGGGATTAGGCGTGGATGCTGTCATCCCCATGTTAGCTGGGCAGACTAGTGTCACCTACTCATTAGACCTCCCAGACATTGATAACCACTATCAGCTCAGATACGAGATCCTCAGCGGTGGTGATGGCTATTATGCTTCGGGCTATGTATCCTCTACGGGATTGACAACGAACCACCCAGATGGTGCCCAATGGATAGTGCCGGGCAGTATCGTGAACTTCACTTTGGCTCCCTTGCACGCTCAAGGTGATGCAATACGGTTCCAGCTGGTAGGTACTGGTCTGGGTGTACCTAAGATTAGAATCTCATACCCGAGATATCACGCTGGTGTGCTCCATTATTACGGCTCAATATGGGAAGATGACTTACAGGTCCATAAGGAAGTAGTGCCAGACGGGTGGCTGATTAGCACATCGAATTTCCTAGACTTCACTCTCACTGACCGGTACATAGTTGCTTTCTCTACTGGCAACGCTCTCTTCACCTGCGAAATAACGGAAGCTACCGATCTTACCCAACCCGTTGTTCTAACCACTGAGGGTCACGTGCCGCTGCAGGTGGCATTACCCTTTACTTACAGTAATCCGCCCTTTGTGAGACTAAACCATTTGTATGGTACAAACGCCTGGTATGCTGGAGACGTAAGACCCGGGGCTTTGGTTCCAGCAGCAACCTACAATGTACAAATCGCCATTTGGGAGCCAGCAGCTGAATACTGCCTGTTTAGAACCAATTACCAGCACTCTGTCGGCAACAACACCATAGCCTTTGATGCAAGTGAAATAGTTCCACTAAGCATCACATTGCCACAGACTACTCTTGAGCCTTGGGTTTACACGTTTTGCTGGCCCCAAGACGCCGCCTATGGAACCATGTACAGTGGGTCTTGGCGTCCATCAGGAACTGGTTACTATCAACTCAATGTCAGCACCGGCAACTATTCCACATTCGAGGTGAACGTTTCCGTTAGTGGCTGGAACTATGAGCTTAACCAGGATACTGTGCTTGTGAATGGACCTATCGACTATGGCACGCTGGCATTACAAGCCCGGGCGAACCTCAACAAGCAGACCTTTGCTCCAGGAGAGTCTATCCACTTCACCCCTGACCAGTTTGGTGTGTTTGATGCTGCGCAGAGAAAGTGGCAGGTGCGCGACGCAACAGGTGAGGATGCCTATGGTAGGCTTGAGCTGATTGCAACAGACAATACTTCAACCTTTATTGAATTTGTTGACAGCAAAGCCGCACTACCCGCCATGTCAGGTAGCTATCAGCTGGTGTACCATGTGCCTGGCTCACCGCTTGCTATTCAGCCCAGCCAGCCAGTTACCATCACATTGGACTCGAATATCATGACCTCCATATCTGGTCAGGTAACGTTGCCTGTCGGCCAGTCAGCTTCAACAGGTGGATTATCCGTTCAGATAACTGCGCTGGCAGAGGATAAGACGTTCTTGGCTGAGACTACGGCCACAATCCTTGAAAACCAATCCACGGGCGAGTTCAGCTTGGACCTGCCGGCGGATACGAGTAGCTGTCGGCTCATGTACTCCATAGTGAAGGGTGATGGTCGCCATATTCAGCAAGGGTATTACCGAGCACTGGCAGGGTCGACCCCGACGTGGACCAGCAGCTCAAGCGTCTCAGTACCTGCAACATCCATAAACATCGCAATTCCAGAAGCAACCACCTACAATGATCAGATACGTATCAGGCTGCCCATTGGAAACACACGGCCCAATCTCAGGCTGTACTCTAAAGAGCCTGCAAGTACTTGGTACAGGTCCGAATACGCATATACCTCAAACGCTGACCAGTTGATTGAAGGCTGGAACGTCGGCATCAGTGGCCTCGTCTTTGATAGTAACAGGCCTCAATACACAGTAGTGCTCAACGCTGGTTCGGCTCTTTACACGGCTCAAGCTACCGCCGCTAACGTAGGTCAGGTAATTGTACTGAGTGAAGACAGCCTCGTTCCCTTCAATATTCAGGTACCCTTTGCCATTGATCCAAACAGCCATACTAGTATAGGGCTGCATCTGGTCGATCAGGCAGGCGGCTACTACTATGGGGGATCAATTAGCCCGGATACACTTGTGCCGACCGGAACGTATAACACCGTCCTGCGCATAGAGGGTCCGTCGCAGGCACATGCCCTACATAAAGCAAACGTAATAGTTGATCAGCTTACGCATACATTAGCCTTCACTGCAGATGAACTCGCACAGATAAGCGTTGATTTAGCTATGCCAGAAGGTGTGTCACTTGATGAAGTGGAATGCCTGCTCTATCTGCCTACAGGATATAGAATGATGAGCTTCACGCCGTTAATCAAGGATACTGCTGGCCTGTATAACATCCAGGTCGCTAAGAATGAGTACCGTGAGCTGAGGGTTGTCCTGCACGTATCAGGTTGGAGGTTGCACGCCGTGCTCGCTCCATTCTCCGCCACCGCAAACCAGATCCCGGTCACGATAACTCCAAGCCTGCAGGGGAACTTGGATCTCAAAAGAACGGTATTTGCCGCAGGTGAGCGCCTCGACTATTGGGATAATTTTGGGGTGCGTGACGCAGATGGCAACCGCTGGGACTTGTACGATAACGAGTACGAAGACCGGCGCGGTTCAGTGATTATCACAGGTGATAATGACTATCGGGTAGAACTACCCTTCGGCACGAGCTCCAGTGTCTACCTCCCGAGTGATCTGCCCGCAGGTACCTACACATTAACCTATCAGGCTGACTGTGTACCGATACCGATAGCGCCCGTGTCTACCACCATAACAGTGACGGACGCGGCAGAAGAGCTGCGGGAGGTACATGTAACCGGGGCCTATTGGCTGAGTGATCCTGCTTTACCAACCTGGGTTCCAGATCCGGATCCCACGACGGGTAGGTATATTGCAGTAACTATCGGCGAGTGGATCGCAGCTCAGGACTATAACCAGCTATCCACTTTTCTTGACAAGGCTGGCAGAACGTTCATTTTCAAGGCGGAAGGACACCCAGATGTATTAGCTACCGCTGGTGGGTCATTGAGTACGGGTGACGGGTCTTTCCAAGCCTTTAACCTCTACCTGACACCCTCTGAGCTGCTCAAGATGGTTTCAGGTGTGTCCTATACAGTACACCCGGTCAATACTAACGAAACCTACTTCTGGACAGTAATGCCCGGTGTGACCCTTACACGTCCGACACCGAGCGTGCTGCTATCGGACATCTTGATTGGTGGGGTACCCTTGGTGTCGTTTGAGCCAGCGGTAACTGCCTACAATGCTGTTGTTCCGCCAGGCAGCTTTGCCCTCGAAACAGTGTCGGTAGACTCAACCTGCACTGTCACGGTAACTCGCACCAACACTGATGCCGGCAGCGGCCAAATTGTCATAGTGGTTACCACGCCTGATGGACAGCAGAGTCAGACATATACAATAAACTTCACTGTACAGTGGCCTTCAGGTGACGTTAACGGGGATGACTTTGCCGATATCAATGACCTAGCGGCAGTTGCTTGGGCGTATGGCTTGAGCAGCGAAGCTGGTGTCGGTTTCGCACCAGAACTAGATCTCAATAAGGACATGATCATTGACCTGTTTGACCTCGTGATTATGGCCAGATGCATCAATCCGATGCAACAGTAAGATCCAGAACAGAGAGAGCTAGCCCCGAGGGGTTAGCTCTCTCTGTTGTCTCTAGGATGCTTTACGTGTCCTTGCTGCAGGTGATCTTCTAGTTCATGAAGAATATTCCATATTATGTAGCTGGCCTGGAGTAGCCAAAAGAAAGTGGGGTTAGGAGATAAGTGAAAAAACGGGTGTTCTCAATCATGCTATACATGCTGACAATTGCGCTTCTATCAACCGTTTGGATAGGCACCGCGCAAGCGTTAGAGGTAGAACCAGTGGTATCTGCTACATCCGAGTCTGTCAGTTCGCTGTCTACAGGAGGTACTACCCCGGAGGTCCTCCGTTTTGTAGTAGGGGAGAGCCAGGTTGAGAATGCGAGTTCTGTCATCCTTCTCAGTTCTCCCATCATCTCTGATGATTCTAGTCACGTTTTCATTCCCATGCGTTTAGTGGAAGACTTGGGCATGGTGCTCACCTGGCACAATGATACGAAGGAAATCACAGTTCAACAGGGCCAGGTGGAGGTGCGCAATGTGATTGGCAGCACCTTGTATGTGATTAACGGCGTCGTGCGTAGATATCCCGTTGCGTCAAGAATCTACAATGGCAGAACATATATACCCGTTCGAGCGTTCCTGGAGCAGTTCGGTTACCTAGTAACCGAGAACGTCCTGGAAGCTGTTGCTATTCGGCCTGTCTCCAGCATTGCAGACCAGATCGCCTTCACTTGTACCCCTGACCAACTTACAGCGTCAGAGAACCGCGCTGTCTCCATCAGCTACCCATCACAGGCAACCATGCGCCAATACCGCACAGGGGTTGGGCCGTGGCAAGATTACATCGGCCCGGTTACAGTAGCGGATGAAGTGACTGTTTTTGCACAAGCAGTTGACGAGACTGGAGTGCTCTACACAGGGAAGATAGCTGTCTCCGATATCATCGAGAGCCAGCAGCAAGTACGGCTGGATATCGGCCAAGTCTACTCGACTTCGCCTGCAGTTTTTGCCGATGAGTGGGGTAATGTCTATGTTCCGATCCAATACATTTCTGATAGCTTGCCAGTAGATGCCATGTCAGTAGGTGATCGTATCACCTTCGTGCAAGGGGATACCGAGCTGACCAGCATAGTTGGCAGTACCACTATCGTAGTTAACGGCGCTGCTCATGCTTTAACAACATCACTGCGGCTTGTGGATGGTGAAGTCTGTGTTCCAGCGAAGCAGATACTGGAGCACTTTGGTTACTCATGTCTTGAAGATTCGACTGGGGTCACCATATCTTATGAAACCAGTTTAGCGCCAGCAAATAACTACCTGCTGGAAGGCTTCGTGCTGGATGGTCAGGACGACTACCTGGTACCCAGCGCTATCGTAAGCTTATACTCTACAGAGACGGAAACCAAGCTCTGCCTGGCCAAGTCAATGGACGGGCGCTTCGTCTTTGATCTTCCCCAGGCAGGCCAATACAAGCTGCGCGTAGACTTACCAGTCGGCAATCTGTCTAATACAGTCTGGTACGGTGGTCAATCGTGGGCTGATGCCGCCGTAATCACAAGCACCACCACTACTCCAGTCATGATTCAGGTACAAGACCTTGCCGGCATCACCTGTAGGGTTCTGGACGTGAACGGGGTACCGCAGGCGGGTATTGATGTTTACATTGAGAACGTGGATACCCGTCAACTGGTGTCCAGTGGCCGGGCTGATGCCAATGGGCAGTACTCCGCACTGGTGCCGTTGGGAAGCTACAGGGTTTGTGCTATCTACCGTGATGGAGATTATTACGCTGAAGTATTCTCACCTGGGACAGTCTACTACACACAGGCTGAAGTCCTGGCGGTGCAGTATCTCCATGAAGAGTATCAGACAACTATCAACATGCCTCAACTCACCAGAGTCAATGGCTTCATTAGCGACTACGCAGGGACACCCCTGAACTGGCAGCAGATCTTTGCAGAGACTGACGGTTCCGGCTTAAGAATATTCACCCGTACAAAGCCAGATGGGAGCTTTGTTCTCTTCCTGCCAACAAACTCCTATCGAATAGGGGCAAACATTCTCTCGGACCTCGGACGCACCGAGATCTGGCTCCCTGGAGTATCTGGCAGATCAAACACAACGCTCTTTACCGTTGACACAGGCTTCTTATCAGATTCGCTGTCAATTCAGGTGCCGCAACTGCACTCAGTATCCGGCAGTCTGCTGGGAATCGACAGTGCGTCATGGGCTAATGCTAACGTTGACGCCAGAAACGCTGTGACTGGTGAGATGGTTGCTGTTTCTGTAATAGACGCCGCAGGAAAGTACCAAATGCAGCTTCCAATAGGCCAGTACATTATTGGAGGTTACCTACCAGCCGTCGACAGACAGTTCTGGTACCCAGGCACCTTGGATGCTGGGCAGGCCGTCGCGGTAGATGTCTCACAGCCGACTACCGGCCTTGACATCGAGTTTTCCACCATCTCTCTGCCTCAGGTGAGCATGCCTGTTGGTACAAGGTTCAAAGTCCCGATTACGGTCTCTAAGATAGAAGGACTGCTTGCGGCTGATTTGCGCATCGGTTACGATCCCACTAGCCTGCGCCCTTTGTCCGTTCAACTAGGCAGCCTGCCCGTCGGCTTCCTGGTCGAGAGCAATCTTGACACACCAGGCGAGATAGCGATAGCCCTCGCCGGGTCCATTCCAGTCAGTGGGACAGGCGATCTGGCACTTGTCGAACTTGAGGTATTGGCAGGGGCTGCCGGGACATCGGCGTTAACAATTGCACAGGCATTCTTTAATGACGGCGCTATCACAGTTACTGCAGTCAATGGGTCGTTTACCGTCGTCAATGAGTTCTCAGTAAGTGGAAAGGTAAGTTATTACCTGGGAAATCTGCCAGTAGACGGTGTCACGTTGCAGTTGCGGGGTAATCAGGCCTATGATGCCGTAACCGACACAATGGGTAACTACCAGCTCCCAGCAGCGGCTGGCGGTGTTTACAGCCTCACCCCTGTCAAGGCTGATGGAATAGATGGCATTTCCGCCTATGACGCCTCACTCATCCTGCAGTCGGCGGTAGGCAAGCTAGCCCTGACTCAAGAACAGCGACTGGCCGCAGATGCAGATAGTAGCGGAATAATCAACGCCATGGACGCCTCTTACGTATTGCGGCAGGCCGCTGGGCTGATCTCACTCCCATTCCCGAATACAACAAGTGTCTGGACCTTTGTGCCAGCTAACCGCAGCCTGGAGCTGAACAGCGACTACACTGGCCAGGACTTTACAGCCATCCTGATAGGCGATGTATCCGGTAGCTGGGGCCGTCAAGAACTGGCGAGTGCCTTGGGCACAAGCTCTTCGGTTAAGCTACAGTTAGGAACACGCCGGGCATCCGCGGGGGAAATCTTCAGCTTGCCATTGCTGGTAACTACCAACGGCGATGGGCTGTATAGCGCTGACCTGGTAATCAAGTACGACCCAACTGTGATAACCAAGGTAGAGCTTGTGCAGTCAAGTGAGCCCGATGGCTTCAGCATTATCAGCAACGATACCGTTTCAGGGCAGCTTGTGGTTGCTATGGCTAGCGGAACACCGCTGACCGGCGATGCAGAGCTCATCCAGCTGAACCTGCATACCAGCAGCACCAGTGGACAGCGTTCTCTACTGGAGTTGGTTCGTGCGGATATCAATGAAAACCCTGCCCTAGAGATTTTGGATGGCCAAGTAATCGTAGCGCTCCCCGGAGATGCGGACCTGAACAACGCAGTAGACATTATGGACCTCTCACTGGTATCCAACCAATACGGACTTGGGGATGCAGAGGTAGATATGAACAACGACGGGGTTATAGACCTCTATGACCTAGTGATTGTCAGTCGAAGACTCGCACAATAGGTTCAGTTCTGATAAGCAAGGCCCGTGACGAGCTTTTGGATCGTCACGGGCCTTTGTCTTGCTTTGCTGCCTCCCTGAACACTGGAATTATGGACAACTAATGGGAAACACAGCTTCTGCTTCGTCAGGGATGCCTTGTTCAAGCTCTTTTTATGAGTATAGTCTTGCTAGCCTCGTCCCAAATCACCTTCAGCCCCGCAGCTTCCAAGGCGCGTATTGGCACCATCGTGCGGTTCTTGCCGTCTATCCCGACAATCATGGGCGGGACGTCGGGAAAAGCAATTTCTCTCCCCTCCATCACTACCTTTACCTTAATCGGTAGCGGGTTCAGGGTTTCGGGCATCTTCATAGCTGGTCTTGGATCTATCTTATCTGTCACAGCCCAAGTTTCTGTGATGGGATAGTTAAAGGGTATGGTGCCAAAGCCTCCATTGCCCCATCTATCTCCCCATGAGTTGATGATGCGCCAGCGGTTGTCACGCTGCCAACCAACAACAGCGACAGCATGGAAGGCAAACTGCTGCTCAGTGGACGTATCCGGTAGTGGTAGGTCGCCACCCTGCAGGAAACTCTCGTATACCGGGAAGACGATTATCACTGGCCCCAGGGTCCTGATAGCGCTTTTCACCTCATCAGGTGTGTACACTCTGGCGTAGGCGGCGATCTTGTATTTGCTTGCTGCTTCAATCATGGCAGGCCTGATCTTGCCCCGTAAGTTGTAATAGAGGTCGTTTACCGGCAGCATCTCATGTGGTATGCTCCCAACCTTCAGTCTGTTCTCCAGGTACTCGCGCACGATCATTCCTTCGCCCTGGTACTGCTCCGGCGTGCGATAGCCATAATCAAAGCCAACGCTAAACCGGACGGCAGCGCCGCGTTCCAGGCGTTCCTGAGCCTCGCGTATATACTTCGTGCCAGCATAAGGTACGCACGAACCGATGCCTCCTTGATTATAAACGGTGTCGATGAATGGATGCATATACTCGTCTGGATGGTTGCTGGTTGTGGTGGTTAGCAGAGATACGTGGTAGTCTCTATAATCCTGCGGAGAGGGGATTGCGCCAAACATCATCTAATATCCCTCGCTTTCTGCAGCAGGCTGTGACTTTTCAACCCGCTGCGAATGGCTGTTAGTACATTCTATGGATCCAGTCAGCACATCTGCTACTCGAGCCGTACTGGATACTTAGCTGCCCTTCCACACATTTCCCACACTTTCTTAACCCCCTGCCCATTGCGCCCTATCTCAGACAGCGTTATACTATCGATGTGCCTGACTGACTGGTCAGTCAGCTTGTCTGTGCGACGCAGCGTGCTGCGTCGCTACGGAATGAGAGAGAAGGGCGAGCCGGCGTCTCGCCCCTACGGCAACGTAAATGTAGAGGTCGATGGGTCATCGACCCTCCCGCGCAAACATACCGGAGGTGACACAATGGAGATACCCGAGAAGAAGCAACGCATCCTGCAAGCCGCAGTAGAAGTTTTTTCAGAGAACGGCTTCCACCAAACTACCATCGACCAGATAGCCGAACGGGCAGGGGTAGGGAAGGGAACAGTCTATCTATACTTTGAAAGTAAACAGAACCTGTTCTACGCTATTATCCAGGGAGGGTTGGCGCTCGTGGTCCGTGGGGCTACTATGCTGGCCCAAGCCGAACCTAACCCCAAGCAGCGCATTGCACTCCTCATAGAGCGCCATCTCGCAATAATGCTCAAACACGTCCGCCGCATGAAGATGATTATGCAACAGGGCGTACCCCAGCAGATGCATGACCTATTGCCTGAGATGCGGCAACATGGAAAGGAATATCAGGCGCTATATGTGGCAGCATTGGAAGAGGGGATTTCTCAAGGGCTTTTCCGTCCCCATGATTCCAACATAGTAGCTATAGCTTTAATCGGTGGCTTGAACCAGGTGGGCATGCAGCTAGCAGAACACGAGATAACAACTTCTGTTGCAGACTGTCAGCAGCAATTGATGCAACTAATCTTGGCAGGCATAGAGAAAGAGGGGAACTAACGTGAGCAGTATAGCTAGATTCGCCGTAAACCGACGCGTTACCATCCTGATGATGGTATTGGCAGTAGTGCTGATCGGCACCGTTTCTTATTCACGCCTGCCGGTAGACCTGCTGCCCAATATGAGCTTTCCGATGGCGGTCGTCATCACTGACTTTCCAGGCGTAGGCCCAGAGGAAGTAGAGACCATGGTCACCCGACCGCTCGAAGGTATACTTGGCACCATCTC
>JAWLDB010000044.1:0-15734 GCA_041686915.1 Bacillota bacterium | reverse complement strand
CCGAGGCTGTGCAGGTGCTATCAGACCTGAAGAAGAAGCCTGACTCAGCTATGTTTGTAGAGGGTATGGCCTGCCAGGGCGGCTGCATTGGCGGCCCGGGCGCGCTAATCAATCCGGTAGCGGCTGAGAAGCTGCTGCAGCGCTATTGTCAGCAGAAATAACAGATTTGGGTCAGCAGGTGCAAAACACAGCAGCTCCATGGAGGCCATGGAGCTGCTTTTCTATGGACTTAGGGTTAGTTACTGGACAAATAAATGTTAAGCGGTGGGGCATTGCCCCACCTCTACTTGATATTAGTGACAGCTCTGCCCTCTGCTGTCAGACTGCCCGTCTTTGCCGTTTGCGGGTGCATGATGCACCTGATGACCACCGCCGCAACACCCACCTACACTGGCGCGCATCCTGAACAAGAAGAACAGGGAGACGATAATTAGTACGCCGCCTCCAAGCTGACCAAGTATCTGTGGCATTGTCTCACCCCCTTAGCCGTCTCTAGTAGCAATAACGTCCTTTGGCCTCTTGCCTAGTTCCGTGCGAAGCTTGGGCGAATGTCCACCTTGCGCAGGCGCAAAGAGTTGTATACTACGTTCAGCGAACTCATCGACATCGCAGCTACGCCAATCATCGGATGCAAGAGACCCAAGGTGGCAACTGGGATGGCAACGGCGTTATAGAACCAGGCCCAGAAGTAGTTCTCCTGGATCTTACGGAAAATGCTGCGGGACAGCTTGATTGCTGAGATGATGCCGCTAATATCACCACGCACGAGGGTGACATCAGCAGCCTCTATAGCGATGTCAGTGCCTGTGCCAATAGCGATACCAACGTTCGACTGCTTCAGCGCTGGGGCATCGTTGATACCGTCACCAACCATGGCGATGGTGCCATATTGCTCCTGCAGCTTGACGATCTCGTTCACCTTGCCGTCAGGCAGCACGCCAGCTATGACGTGGCTAATACCTACCTGGGCAGCAATGGCTTTGGCTGTCCTCTCGTTGTCTCCAGTGATCATGGCTGTCTTAATTCCTAGGGATTCCAGTTCCTTGATCGCTAGAGCTGAATCGGCTTTCAGCGTGTCGGCAACGGCGATGATACCGGCAAGTCGACCATCAACTGCCACATACATCGCTGTCTTGGCCTGGTCTTCCAGGCGCTCGAGCTGCGCCTGTCCTGTCATATATTCCACGCCTTGTTCCTGCATCAGCCGCTTGCTGCCAACCAACACGCTTAGGCCGTCGACAGTACCACTCACGCCCATGCCCACAACGGCCTGGAAATCTGTAAGTGTGCCAAGCTTTAGTTTATCTGCTTCGGCAGCAACGGTGATAGCGTGGCTGAGCGGATGTTCTGACCCAGCCTCTACGCTGGCAGCGTAGTATAGCAGTTCCTGGTTGGAGTGTTCTGACAGAGTAAGCAGATCAGTGACTTCAGGCTTGCCCTTGGTAATGGTGCCCGTCTTGTCAAAGGCGACCAGACGCACCTCTTTCAAGGTCTGCACGGCTTCACCGTTACGGATGAGGATACCGTGTTCGGCACCTAATCCACTGCCGACCATCAGCGCGGTCGGGGTACCCAAGCCGAGAGCACATGGGCAAGCGATGACCAGCACCGCTGTTGCCGTGATGAAGGCAAGTGTGAGCGGTGTTAGTGCCGGGTTAACCCACGGAAGGAACGATGCCCCCCATTCAATGATGCCCAGGTGGAAACTGGGAAATAGGTTAAAGGAAATGAAGGTCAGGATAGTGAGCACCACAATTGCCGGCACGAAATATCCGGTGATGCGGTCTGCAAACTCCTGGATGGGCACTTTGGAACCCTGGCACTCTTCCACCATCTTGATTACCTGCGACAGGAAGGTGTCCTTGCCTACCTTGGTGACCTCAACCTGCAGCAGACCCTGCCTATTGATCGTCGCCCCGATGACTGCGTCGCCGGGAGCCCGCTGTACCGGCATCGACTCGCCGGTAGCCATCGATTCGTCGATCAGGCTAGTACCGGCCACGATGGTGCCGTCGGTTGGGATCTTCTCACCGGGTCGGACAACCATTATGTCACCGATGCGTAGGTCTTCAACCGCGACTTCCTGTTCCTTGCCGTTTTCGATGACACGGGCCGTCTTGGCGCCCATTTGCACCAACTTCTTAATGGCTTGGGAAGCCCTGCCCTTGGCGCGAGTCTCCAGGTATTTACCTACCAAGTGGAAGGTCATGATTGTCGTTGCCATTTCAATGAAGGTCTGCACTGGGATGAAGAACCCTAGTAGACCGACAAGATAAGGTGGCAACGATCCCAAGGTTACGAGAACGTCCATGTTAGCCCTGCCATTGCGCAGTGCCTTGATACTTGCCTGATGCACATGTAATCCAGTGCCGAAGATGATCGGGAATCCGAGTATGGCCGTCAGTGGCAGATAACCGGGCACCGGACGAACGAACATGTGGATGACCATCAGGACCATGATGACCGTACTTAGTCCGGCTGAGATGAGCATGGTGCGTAACGCAGACCGCATCTTGAGGTCGTCTGCGTCCTTGGTTTGTTCTACTTCCTCCGTCAGTTGGTAACCTGTGTTTGTGACAATCCGCTTCAGGTCGGTCACTCTTACCTGCTCGGGATTGAAGGTTACCGTGGCCTTTTCGCTGGCGAAGCTGACGTTGGCACGTTCAACTCCCGGCAGCCGGCTTAGCGCTTTTTCGATTGTGTTAGCGCAGCTGCTGCAGCTCATGCCGCTGATCTTGTAGGTGCGGGTAACCTTGGCGTTACCGCCTTCTGTCTCGGCAATCGTTGCATCGTAGCCTGCGTTCTGTACGCATTCGACCAGCTGCTCTGGTGTGACCAGTTGCGGGTCAAATTCAACGTAGGCCTTCTCTGTGGCGAAGTTAACATTGGCTGAGCGCACCCCGTTCAGCTTGTTTAGGTCGGTTGCGATATGGTTGGCACAACTGGTGCAGGTCATGCCGCTTAGCTTGAGCACACACTGCAGTGTGGCGCTTGTACGTATCTGCTTCTCCATGCTTTTCGTCCTTTCCTGGCTTTGTTCAATACCCACACACTTGCATACCCTGTGGGGGTATATATACATTATGCCATCGATTTACCGCTTGGTCAACTACGCAACGTAGTAGAAAACGTGTAAGCTCTGTGGAATCCCAAGCCAGCAAGAGGGCTTCCCAGTGGAACCGGGAAGCCCTCTTACGGAGCCAATGGACCAAGCTATTGTTCATTCTGCGGGGCGCTGCAGAGCGGAACAACGCCGAGCCCAGTGGTTCAAAGCAGTCTTGCAGTGCTCAGAGCAGAAGTAGTAGGTACAGTAGTTACTTATTGATCAGTGACAGCTTTGTCCTTTGCTGTCAGGCTGACCATCCTTCGCTGACTCGCGATGATGCACCTGGTGACCACCGCCGCAGCATCCAAATACATTGCCGCGCGTCCTGGACAGGAAAAACAGAGCACCGACGAGGAAGACTGCGGCTCCGATTTGAGCGAGCAATTGTGACACGTTTATCACCACCCTAACCGTTTTACGTTGTCCTACATGCCAAACGGAAGCTTAAACGGTATCAGTCTGTACAGGAAGGCAGCTATGTCTGTGAAGCGGCCGGTCAACACGAGCAAACCCATGGCCGTAACGATAGAACCGGAGACTACCTCAACCGCGCGCCTTCTGGCGTTTAACCAGCGCAACAACCCCTTGGCCTCGGCCAGCATAGCTGCTGCCAGCAAGTACGAAACCCCCAGCCCTAACGAGAAGACTGCCATGATGGCCATCCCGCGCGAGGGGCTGCCCTGCGTACCCACATAGACCAGCATCGTTAGCAGCGTGGGGGCTATACAGTGCGAACACGCTACAGCAAAGACGTTGCCAGTCAGGAAAGCGTTCAGCGAAGGGTACCGTGAAGCCAGACGCAGGTTGAGATGTGGCAATCGCTTGAGCGGCCCACCGCCACTTCCCAGCACAATGGATATCCCCAGGACGATCACCAATAGCCCGCCTACCAAGGTATACGTAGCTTGATACTTGTCCAGCAGCGCAACCAGTCTCCCTGCGGTGCCCCCAGCCAAGGCGAAGATCAACCCAAAGCCGAGAACAAACCAGACGGTGCGCCGTATCAGAACCGGGCGCAAATTAGAGTGGCTTTCTACCGCCTTGATATCGGTTCCGAGAATTAGGCTAAAGTACACAGAGAGCATCGGGATGATGCAGGGCGAAACGAAAGATATTACCCCGGCAAAAAAGGCAATCGGCCATATCATCGCGTGTACTTCGCCCATTGCCAGGGCTGTTCCCAGGTAAGCATGCGGCTTGTGCCTTTAGGAATACCGTTAACAGTGATCTGTAGTTTGGCAATGTCTTCAACCATCCAGGAACGTCCGTTGATGGTACGTGGTATCACCAGGGAACCGCCCCGATGGTGTGGGTCACCTGGGTTTGGTTCCTCGAATTTGACCCCAGCTATCTCCAGCCGTTCGCCATCGACCTCTACAGATGACAAGCGGGCTACATCATACACAGAGAGGTCCCCACCGTGGGTGTTAATAAAGGTCGAGACTACAACATTCTCCTCGGTCTGTTGGTCAGGCTCTAGCGACATGACGATGCTGATGCCAGCCGCATCACTCATTGCCAGGTTGGACGGTGCAGCGTCAGGCGAGGACGCAGGTAGCCCTGGGTCGGGTTCAGGTTGCCCGGGCCCTGGTTCAGGAGTAAATGAACCCGGCTGATCCGCAGCCACAGGAAACAGATCCCGTTGTACGCTATAGAACGTAACAGTCGCACCTATCGCCAGTATAAGTACCAATGCAACCAGCACTAGTTTTCTTTTCATGCTTTTAGCCACCTTCCAGAGAGTTTCCATTGACGTTAGTTAAAAGCGCGCGCTCATCCTTGCCTGATACCCGGCGGGGGTATCTACAATCATTATGCCACTGGCTGGCGATTTGGTCAACTACACATTGTAGTAGATACAGGTATAAGCAAGCCTCCCGGTAAGCTCTGGGAGGCCTGGTTAGCTAGGCTGCCTCTGGTAGGTTAGCGTCGCGTACATGGAAAGCAAACAACAGGTATACGATCGCTCCTAAAAGCAATACCGCATTGTACCCAAAGTACATTGCAACTATGAGCGACAGAATGGCCCCAATCCCCGACATCCAGCCGTTTACTCCCCTAAGCAATGGGATGTGCTCTGCTTTACCACATTCCTCTGCAAGGCGAAGTCCTGTAGGGAACAGTTGCCCCATGAGAGAACCTAGTGGGAACACAAGCACGAATGTCGCCACCGTCTTTACTGTCAGGTCACTTCCCTGGAAGATACTGATGAACCGGGGAAGCAACAAAAACAGAAGACCGCAATATGCAAAGATCAGTGTGCCTATCGCTTTCAGCGGCAGCCTCTTCGTGATGATTTTGCTGGAGAGGCTACCTATTCCAACTGACAGCAGCAGCGCAGCGATTACAACTGAAAAGGTCAGCGTGGGGTGCCCAAACAGCAGTACTAGCTTTTGAATCAAGGGGATCTCGATCAGCATGAACGCTAATCCAATTAAGACGAAATATTTGCTGAAGAAGCGTACTTTCTTGTCCTTCGCAGCAATAGCCGGTCTGAGCAGGACTAGTCCCGCCACCAATAAGGCATAAAACACGAAGCCGATGATTGGCGGCGGTCTCTTCCCGTGTAGATAGAAAAACGGATAGTCATCTGTGACGGTATTTAGTGACTGAATACCTATAGGGACAGCGAAAAGCTGTTTGCTGTCCAGAAAACCAGGCACGTGTATCACGCTTTGTTGACGTTCTCTGGCCATCTGCAGTATAGTGCTGGCCTCGCTCTGAGTGAAAGGTGTATTACGCACCATGAGCAGCGGGTACATGAGCTTACCGGGACCGTGTGTCTTACCGTCTTCAAAGTCTGAGTTGATGACAACCATGTGCTTCGCTGCTTCTTCCCGGGAAATGCCCCGCTCCTGCAGAGCTGTTAGCAAGGTTGATGTTGCCTTGCCCAAGTCGTTGGCTCCATGCAGGATGAAGGCGAGCGTACCCCCCGGATTCAGACTGTCCAGATATGAGTGATAGGCTTCCTTGGTATAGATGTAGTTCTCAGACAGTGCGTAGCCTAGCGTTTCAGAGGCCTGAGTCATCACCTTGGACAGAAATATGACATCATACTTGCTCTGATCGGCGTTGACAAAAGACCGTCCGTCGGCGACGTAAGTCTTGGTGCCTTCAATGTCATAGATGTTGCCGTTAAAATCCTTGAAGTACCGGGCTGCGGCAACTGATCCGGGGTTGATCTCCACCGCAGTAATGTCATGAACTCCTGCCAGATGAGCATAAAGCATATCTTTGCCTCCGCCGGGACCGATGATTAGGGCGGAGCTGTTTGGCTGGTAGGCAAACGGCATGTATCCTACATTTCGTTTGAGATACTCAATGCTATCCAGGTTACCGTCGAAATTAACCATGACGGAACCGGCACCACCATCGATGAGTATGACCTTGTCCTTGCTTTTGTCGCTCTCGATCACATCTGTCCTGGCTAGCGAATTCCAGGCGGTATAGACGACTTTTGTTTCCCCTGAGAGGGCCTGCATTTGCTTAGGTTTACCCTTGAGGGCAGCGAAGTCCAATGCCCAGGTGTCAAGTACGGCGCCACCCAGGAGAGCTGCAATCAACAGCACTGATACAACGCCAGAGCCCAAGACTGCCCATCGACGCTTTGGCAGGTTCAGCGCGCATGTAATGAGTGGCAGCATAGCAAGGATCAGACCAATTCTAATCAGGCTATAGTTATCCAGCAGAACCACGATTAGCAGGCTGCCAGTGGCAGCGCCAATGAGGTCAGCAAAGTAGAGTGAGTTGCTGTTCTGCGGAGACTCTCTGAAGACCAGAGCCATGTAGTAGCTACCAAGCACAAACGGAATGGCGCTAAGGATGATATAGGCAATAACCAACGAGTTTTGATATGGCACTTTATAGAGCAGCAGAACATTCAGCATGATTGAGACTGCCAAGCCGGCTAGCAATTGCAGCTTCCGGCGCAAAATGAGCTGCCCAACTGTTTGCTGTTTGGTTTTGCCGCCCAGGGATTTCAGCCACTTGAACGCCTGCACCCCTCCGACAGTGGAGCCAAGCATGGCAAGAGACAGCGCCACAAACACGTAGTGGTACCACATCAGGGTGGAAAACAAGCGTGTCAGCGAGATCTCAAACATAAACAAGGTGAGAGTAATGAGAGAGACGCCTAGATGACGCGTGAGGGTTTTCATGTTCATGTTGTGGTTCCCCCTAGCCCTGTACTGAGTAGTAAACAACAGTGGACAGGATGATCAGAATAGCTGATATGCCAAACGATTTCAGTGCACCGGTCCATTTAAACGCCGGATTGTTTAAGGGATGCCTAGCCTTCAAGTACCGAGCCAGCAAGAGTCCGGCGGCGATGCCGGCGAGGCTAAGTACGTGAGAAACTGACACCAGGTTGAACAGCGTGGGATTGATCCTAAATAACTCAACAACTGCACGAATGATAGAGAACCCGACCACGTAATGTACAAAGACTTGCCCTTGGTAACGAGAAGAGCCTCTCCTTGACCATAGGTAGGCAAAGAGCAGGTAGTTTAGCACGAACTCATACAGCTGCGCGGGGTGAAGCAGTACTCCGTTGACCTTAACACCCCAGAACCAGGACCCCAGCATAGGGGCCCCAAAAACGTCGCAGCCGATGCGCCCGATAGCCTGACCCAGGATCAACGCCGGGGCAACGGTGTCTGCAACCTTCCAGATGGGCAGCCCGTGCTTTCTGGCACGCCAGACACCACCCAGCACTCCACCCAGTATCCCACCGTGAATGGACATTCCACCGGCATTGACGCGGAAGATATCGAGCGGGTTAGCCAGATAAAACGCTGGGTTATATGCAATCACATAAGCAAGGCGCGCTCCGAGCAAACCTCCCAAGATGGCGTAGAGGAGAACGTCCGTGAACGGATCTTCCGGTATGCCTTGCCTGCGGACCTCAACGAGAGCTAGCAGTACACCAGCCAGCATTCCTGCTACAATGGTGATACCAAACAAGTAAACATGAAAAGGCCCTATGGAGAGCACCTCTTTCACCCCAAAAACCCCCTTTCCAGCCCGCGGGGTCATACCCCCGGATGGTATTTATACCGTAACGCACTGAGTGAGTGATTGTCAATACTATCTTGTGTAGTAGACCTAAGTAGCAAAGAGCGCTGCCAGTTGGCAGCGCTCTTTGGATGAACTATCGCAGTATACGTTTGGCCCCTGCATAACGGGACGCGAGGTACGGATGGTTGATGTTGTCGACAGTTACGCCGCGCCTCGGCCATGCGTGGATCAGTTTGCCGTTGCCGGCGTAGATACCCACATGAGAGATACCAGGCTTATAGGTGTTGCGATAGAACATCAGGTCACCCACCCTAAGCTGGCTCTTCGTTACGTAGCGACCGACGGTTGACTGGGAAGCAGCGGTGCGCGGAATGTAGTATCCGTGTAGACGGTACACATACCGGGTGTAACTGGAGCAGTCGAACGACCGGGGACCATTGGCACCGAAGACGTAAGGCGTACCCATGAACCTTTGGGCTGTTCGAAGCACGGAGAACCTGTTGGCATAACTGGTCGCGGCCTCAGCTTGGGCTAACGGAAACGCTGTCATAACTGTGATGAGCAACATCAACACTACAGCAACTCTTGTTCCTGCTTTTTTCAACTTGTGCATTTAGACTTTTTCCCCTTTCGTGTTTGGCAGAAAGGCGGCAGTCTTTCTCTGTTGACCAAGTTTATGGGCCAAGTATAACCGCAGAACGCCGGCGTTGACAAGGGGTGCCATACAGTCGTAGATCGGCAATTTCCAGTTGCTGCATGTCGGCTTCACACTGGTACCAAGCCTGCATCTCTATAGAGTATCTCAGGAGCAGCTCTGAGGCTGGGCTACACCAATACTTCCATAAATTGATAATCAACATTTACGGCACACCACTCGAGCCAAATGTAAGGGGCTTGACTTATTACTACACTTAGTAGTACTATGTTGAATAGGGGCGCACCTCAACCGGAAGGAGAGATTAGATTATGCGCAAGACGAGTCTTATTACAGTAGCCATCGTTGCTCTGTTGGCAGGTGGATGGATGATAGGTGCTCCGGCTGCCCGGGCACTTGGACCAGGTTTTGCTGGAGGTTGGATGAGTCAGATGCATACACCGGCCATGTGGGATGCTATGCAATCGGGCAACATGTGGGAGTACATGAACCAGCCAGAAATCAGGCAGCAGCTCGAGAATACTCCCATGGGTCAGTTCATGTATACAGACGACATGCAAAAGTTCATGACATCTGATGCATTTAAGGAATTTAGCAACTCGGAAACTGCTCAGCAGATGATCAGGCAGGGTGGCGGTTCCTGCCATGGTGCCGGATTTGGAGCGCAGGACCAAACGAGGTAGTTTGCGGCTTGCGCCTTAACCGGGGCTTTGTTGGAAACAGAATGAAGAATGACTCACAAGCACACCTGTTAACCACAGGTGTGCTTGCTGTGTAAAAAGGCCCGCCAATTGGCGGGCCGCTCAAGCATATTAGCAGAACAACATCGGCACAACGGTAGTGACGGTAAGCAACAGACCTTGCTCTAGCAGAATGTTACGAGGCTGCTTATGCGGCTCAGACATAATGCGTTCAGCTCTGTACAGTGCTAAATCACTCTCGAGGAAGGAGCTGTATCCGAAGACGGGCTGCAGAATGCGTGCACAACCGGTCGCTCGACGGATGACCTTGACCAGGGCTGAAGCCAGGTCAGCTGATTCCCCAACCATCTCTGCTGCCATGTCATCGGCAGCTTCTTCACGTGCAACAGCGTACTTGGCAGCTGCCAGATGTGCAGCAGGAGAAAAGAAGGTTAGGTGTTTAACCACCTGAACAGCCAGGTTTAACATATTGTCTCTACCTGCAATGTGAGCCAGCTCATGGGCCAGGACGGCCTTGAGCTCCCGATCATCCATTACATCCAGCACGCCGTGCGACAGGCGAATAACAGGGGTGCGCAGACCTGCCACGCAGGCAATTGGATAGGGAGTGCGGTAAATCTGCACAACATGCTCCCCCGCCCCAAGCTCCTTCAGCAGTTGACTGACTCGCTCGTGGTAGTTTGCATTGGCTGACAGCTGCAAGCTGCCTCTGCTGACTCGCTTGCCGCTGATTAGGTAGGCTGCATGACCTAGTGCCACAAGCACTGTTAGCACTGCAAACCCATCACCATGGGCCAACTGTGAGAGCTTCAGCGCATCGATTATGTGAGCAGCATAAGAAATGCACACTTCAGTCCAATGAACTATATCCATCACAAAGGCAGTCAGCGGCAGCGTTATGGCCGCTGCATACAGCAACTGCCTGGTTCGGGCAGATAGGCGAAAAGCAGCATCCAGCATACGTGCCAGAGCATAGCCAGCTGTACCGGCAACCAGAACAAACACCACGTAGGATGGAATGATGTCATGTAGCTGCATATCATTCACCTCGCTTACTACGAATTGCCTTTTCGAGCTCGGACAAGCGATCTTGTTCTACCTGACCAAGCTTGCGGGCAAAATGAGACACGGTCTGGTCGCTGAAATTACCCATAAGGGCATCAAGCACCTCTTCTACAACCTGTTGGGCAAAAGCATCACGGCTGACCGCCGGACGGTAAGCGTACGCGTTACCAACCTGTTCACGCAGCAACATATCCTTATCAGCCAAACGCGACATGACAGTCATCACAGTCGTGTAGGCCAATTGGCGCTCTTTATGGAGGTGGTCATGCACAGCCCTAACAGTAGAGGTGCCATACTCCCACAGATATTCCATGACGTCGGCTTCCAAGTCGCCCAGAACCTGCTTGAAACCATCTTTGTGCGGCTTAAAATCAGGGATAGAGATTTTGTGCGCCATATCTTCTCCCCACCTTTCTACCTTTGAACTAATTACTATAATACATAGTAGATATCTTAATTTTACTCGTTTTTAGGCATTCTGTAAATGCCACGCCTTGGAAACATTGGCTTCCAAAAAAGCCTGGCGATAAATCGCCAGGCGTGAGTGACGGCTATTCATGAGGAGGATGAAAAATCATCAGGGTTGCGGGACTATTATGCTTAACCTTTGGAACTATGCTTCTTATCTTGGGGTGTGCTCGTTTTTTGCTTCTGCTGCAGGTCGCAACAGTCAAGACGTTGATCTCCAAAACTCTGCTTACTGGCTTCTGCCAGTCTCTCAAGCCACTGCTTAATGAAGCCCATTGGTTACCACCTCCCGACATTGTCCAAAGTCTGCACTGACAGTTGTCGGCTCGTGGAACAGTCTAGACGAAATTATGGCTACTTTTCGCAGTCAAATGTGAAATTAGCTGTTCCCTGACCTTTGTTTGCTTTGAGCCACTCGACTTTCATGTCGACCAGGTGTCGACGAGCCTCGCTAACGGTCATGGTTTTATCACCGCAAACAACTAGTCCGCGCTCAGTCTTAGCGTTCATGTGACGAATGTGTGCGCTCCAGTCATTGCCGGCCGCCTGCGCACTGCTGAGCGGAAGCATAATTACCAGGCTCAGCGCCATTGTCATCAACATCAGTTTAGATGCCAATTTACGCATTATGATTTAATCCCTTCCTTATCTATACCCATTTAGTTTGAATGAGAATTGTTTTGGCTTTGCTGCTTAGAACCCATCATGCTCTTACCCAAGAAGATAAACAGAGCACCATGGATTAGCGGGCAGAGAATGATACCCACGAAGGGCAACAGACCGATTAAGCCACCTTTACCGAATGCTGCCCATAGACCGATTGCCAACACAGCAACCAGCAGGAGCACCACCCACATTCTCTTGTTTCCACCGCCGTGATTTCCATCACCGTGGCAGTTCATACGTCCCCACCCCTTTCGGACAGCTACTGCATTGATTGGAGCGTTTAGCTGTACTTCTGTTACGTCGCAACGTGATCTTGAGCTCATAATCAGTATATTACTACAGCGCATAGTAGTCAAGGCCTAAATTACTACACTTCGTAGTAACAAGAGACGCGATTGCCCGCGTCTCTTCCAACTACTCTGCTTTATGTGAGGACAGGTGTGCTTGTATTGATGCTAGCACTACTCTTCCGTTTGCATGCGCTGCTGCTTCGCTTGCTGTTGATTGAGCATCTCTTGAGCCATGTTTTCCATCTTATACTGAGGCTCCTGCCCTTCCATGTAGTTGATGCGTTGCTGCAGGTCCGCCATCATGGTATCGAGTTGCTTGCTAAAGCTGGTGAACATCTGCTTTGCTGCGGGGTCCATCGTATCCAGCGCAAAAGTGTGGAAGTTGCCGCTCAGCGTCTTCATCATGCCCATGGCTTTATGTACTTGCATGCCGACTGTCATTTTCATCCCTCCTTAATTCTTTCTGTTAGTGTTAGCCCACTTCCACCCTGATATGTCAGTATGACCGTGCTATCTTCATGGGAAGATAATGCAGAGAGGACGGTGAGCTCTTTTGAAGCGACTTGGGCTGATCATAGCCCTGCTACTCATAGCATTGATAGTTGTTGGACCACTAAACGCCTTGCGTGAGAGTTTCGAGCAGGGCAAACTGCCGAAGGCAGACAGGCTGCACTGGAGCATGAACAATGTTAGCCGGGTTTGGGCTCACAATTGGGCAGACCTCGAGGATGCCGTATTGGCGGCCCTATATCCTACCGAGGGGCAAGCGCCTGAACTCGTAGTGATGGTCCCCGCTGACAGTTGGCAAACAGCGCTGGCAGCACTAAACTTGCTGGCCCACCCTGCAAAAGCAGCCCTGGTTTTAATTAACACCGACTCCGCAGGCTATGCTGAACAGATGCTGCAGAAAGCCCGCGAGCTAGCTCCGCGCGGGAGCAGAGACTTGGGCGGAGTTCAGGTGATTGCGGTCGGCAAGATTGCTGACCAGGCGAGCGCACTGGCCGATGCGGGCTTCAGTGTTCAGGGCGTAGGTTTTCCGGATAGTTACGTTGCTACATCGGCTGCGCTGGCTGAACTTGGTGCAGAGCTGCACGAACAACCCCGGGTGGCAATTGTGGTAGATGGTGAAGCCGATGCGGCATTTGCACTGCCAGCGGCGACTTGGGCCGTTCACCGCGGTACCCCGGTGCTATTTGCTCAGGGTGGCACGCTTGACCCGGCCACTGCGGAGGCACTGGATAAGTTGGCCGCCGGTTCATCTATCTATCTGCTGACGCCACCTGGCAGCCCCGCGCGTTCGCTGGCTGGTCAGCTGGCAGCATACGGGGTGGTACGGGAGATTGGCGCAGCTGGTGTAGTGGAAAACTCGGTGAGCTTTGCTCGCTACTATGACTCGGCTAGCAAATTTGGCTGGCAGGTCGGCCCGGAGACCGTCGACGGAAGCCATAGATTCTTGCTGGCCAGAGCAGATAATTGGCAGTTTGCCGTGGTCGGTGCTCAACTGTTCAGCCAAGGCATATTCGGCCCGCTGCTGCTGACTACAGAGCGCAATTCACTGCCTGTGCCCCTGGAGAAATTGCTTTTTGCCAATCGGCCTGACTGGTGGGTTACACCTGCCGAAGGGCCGTTTCAGCACACCTGGATACTGGGCAATGCTGCCCACATTTCCTATAGCGTTCAGGGCCGCGTGAGCTTTCTGCATGAGATGAGCAACTACGAGAACATGGGGAACCAGGGGGTCAGCGGACTGGAAGCTGTCACGATGGTCTGGATTGCAATGAACTTTGCTGCAGCCATTTGGGTGTGGTGCCACCTGACTACACATCTTTATCAGCTGGCGCCGTTTATGAAACTGGCGTGGGTGTTGTTGGCGCTGGTGCTTGGCCCGGTTGCTCTCTGGGCGTATTACACCAGCTACCGGGGGTATGGGCATCAGGTAGCAAAAGGGGTGTTCCCCAGACCGCTCTGGGTACAGGTGCTGGCGGCGACCAGCAGCACGATGGGTTACGGCCTGCCGGTGATGATCGGGACAGCCTTCATTCTGACGTTCAGAGGCTTACCGCTCTTCCTGAACTCGGGCCCCTTGTTCGTCTTTGGGACGCCGATGATGCAATCTGTGATCTGGTCTTATCTGGCTGCAGTGGTGTTTAACGCACTGTTATTTGTACCCCTGATGCTTGCGCTCAAGGAGGATTCAAGCTGGTGGGACACTGTACGCGCCAACTGGCTGACGGTCCTCGTTTCCATGACGTCGATCTCTATAGGAATGATGACCAGCATGTGGTGGTTCATGATGGAGTATCTGGACATGATGCCGGAAGAGTCCAACCTACTGTGGTGGGGCAGCATGTTTGCAGCCAGCATAGTCGGCATGATGACGGGCTACATCGGCAACTGGGCCCTGGTTATCCGCGGTGAGAAGAAAGGCAGTATGTAGAGAGGAGCGTGATTGCTTTGGACTTCGCAAGACGTCTGCGACATCCGCGCTTGTGGCTGTTTGGTTCAGCCCTGGTACTATTGATAGGGCTGCTTACCCTCCTTTTCGTGCAGCCCGACTATTATCAGGCGGAAGCTACTGAGAAGCGGCAGACCGAGGAACTTGCTCCGGCTGCAATCAGACTACCCGGGTC
The DNA here is from genome assembly GCA_041686915.1 of Bacillota bacterium. GTDB lineage: Bacteria > Bacillota > UBA994 > UBA5500 > UBA5500 > JAWLDB01. The sequence goes on along the minus strand of JAWLDB010000044.1, from coordinate 1,137 downwards.
TAATCAGGTTGAAGTCGCTGTGGCGGTGGCGCAGAACATTTATCCGGGAACCTTTAAGGATGCTAAACCGGGAGCGGTCATCCTGGTTCCGCAAGGGGACTGGCGAACAGCGCTCCTAGCCATGCAAATAGTACACTTCCCTATCAACGCACCGCTGCTCTATACTGAGCGCGACAGCATACCTGAACTGACTAAAGCTGAGCTGAAAAGGCTGGATCCGGAGGGCCTGTTTCTTGACGGGAATATTAAGGTCATCCTGATTGGCGACATCGGTGAAGGGGTTAAGCAGGAGCTGCGGTCAGAGAAGCTAAAATTCAGGGAGCTAAATGCAGATACCCCGGAAGAGCTGGCGGCGCTGTTGGATGACTACAAAGCCATGTTTCACGTCAACCACGATGACCAAGTGATCATTGTGCCGAAGAATAGGCCCGAGTATGCCTTACTGGCAACATCCTGGGTGGCCCACATGGGTCATACGATCTTGCTGGTCGGACAAGACGGTGTGCCGGAGGCAACCCGGCAAGCCTTGGCTAAACGCCCACAGGATGCCTTCATGTATTTGATCGGCGACGACGAGGCCATACCTCCTACCGTCACGTCGGAGTTGGCATGGTACGGGCACGTGCAGCGCATACCCGGTCAAACACCGGCTGAGGCCGCAATCGGCTTCGCCGCTTACCAGGATTTTGGGAGAAACTTTGGTTACTGGTTCCGCAACGTTCCCCGGACCTTTGGCTGGGCAATAGGCGAAGCAGGACATAACTTCATCTTCGTCAACCCCGCGTATCCGGAAATGGCCATTCCGGCCGCAGCGCTTTCACATATGGGCAAACATGGCCCCTTCCTGATTGTCGGGCAGGATCAGGTCCCAGAGGCAGTGACGCGCTACCTCAAGACGGTGCAACCAGGCTTTGTCTCCTCGCAGGAGCCGCTCTTCAACCACGGCTGGGTGATTGGTGACCAGGATGTAATATCCAGCGAGGTACTGCACACCGTAGACGAGTTACTGCAGGTAAGGCGGTGACGAAATGCAGAAGATAGTAGCTGTGTTTAAGGACGAACCATCGATCAATGAAGCTGCCAAGGAACTGACCATCCACGATCAGCCCGACTACTGGCTGGTAAAGTTGGGTGACT
>JAWLDB010000043.1:0-15994 GCA_041686915.1 Bacillota bacterium | reverse complement strand
GTTGGGACCCATGGCATGCATCAGCAAATAGTTGTTCGGATTAGCCTTGCGCCCCTCGACCTGAGATACGCGAGCTGCCATCGGTACAGCCGATACACCAGCCGAGCCTATCAGCGGATTAACCTTACCACCGGTCAGCTTGTACATCAGCTTGCCGAGCAACACGCCGGCGGCTGTGCCAATTGCGAAGGCAAGAAGTCCGAGGCCGATTATTTGAATAGTCTGCCAACGCAGGAAGTTCTCTGCATTGGCAGTAGCTCCTACTGTGACTCCCAGGAAGATGACGATGACGTTGTTCAGCTCGTTCATGGAAGTCTTGGTCAAACGTTCAACCACTCCGGATTCGCGGAACAGGTTGCCCAACATTAGCATACCAAGCAGCGGAACGGCCGGAGGTAACAACAACCCCACCAATAAAGTGACCAGAATTGGGAAGAGCATGCGCTCTGTCTTGGAAACAGGCCGCAGTTGCTCCATGACTGTCTCCCGCTCCTTCTTAGTGGTGAAGAACCTCATGATCGGCGGCTGGATAATTGGCACAAGTGCCATATAGGAGTATGCAGCTACGGCAATGGCCGCCAATAAATGCGGCGCTAACCTGATGGTTGTGTAGATGGCTGTCGGGCCATCAGCGCCTCCAATAATCCCGATTGCGCCAGCTTCCTGCGCCGTAAATGGCAGGAATCCCGCAGCCACAATATAGGTGAAAAAGATACCAAATTGAGCCGCTGCGCCTAGCAGGAACGTCTTCGGATTGGCAATAAGTGGCCCGAAGTCCGTCATCGCACCTACACCAAGGAAAATCAGTGGCGGATAGATGCCAAGCTTAACACCTTGGTACAAGTAGTACAACAATCCACCGGGGCCAGGAACAAAGTTGGCTACCTGCTGCAGCTCAGCTGCAGAGAGGACATTAGCGTTGCCCAAAGCGGCTGTAAGAGCCTCAAAGGCAGCCGGTCCCCTTGACAGGATAGCATCAATGGTGCCGGCATCCAGCAGGTTCAGCTGGCCAATGGCACTTATCAGCATGTTGAGAGCTTCGCCACCAGCATTGTGGATGGCAGTAACAGCAGCTGCATCAAGCAAACCTTTGTGCTCGAGTATCTGCAGCAGGCCATCAATACGGGTAGTTGGACCCGCCATCAACCCACCCAGCGGTAAGTTTGCCAATAGCATGCCAAAGCTAATCGGCAACAGCAACAGCGGCTCGTATTTCTTCACAACTGCGAGATAGATAAGCCCCAAAGCTACAGTGATCATTACAAGTTGTGGCAAAGTTATGTTGGCATAGCCGGTACTTTGCCAGAACTCAACTAGAGTTTGTAGAATATCCAACTAAAGGTCCTCCTCTCGAGGCTTAACCAATGCTGATTAGAACTTCACCCGGGTTGACAGAAGCTCCCTTGCTCACATGGATATTCTTGACAGTGCCGGCTACTGGTGCCGAAATCTCGTTCTCCATTTTCATGGCTTCGAGAATCAGGACGGTGTCACCGGCTTTAACGGTGTCTCCGACGTTTACCTTGATGTCAAGTACTGTTCCAGGCATGGGAGCGGTTACGCTACCAGCACCAGCAGTAGCTGGTTTGGCGGCCGGCGCAGCCGGCTGAGCTGCTGGCTGAACAGGCTGTACCTTGGGTTGGGGAATACTGACTGCGGGAGCCGGCACTGCTGCCTGAGCAGGAGCGGCTGGACGGCGGACAGGCACCTCCCCGCCTAGATCTTCTACTTCTACCTCATAGCTCTCACCGTTAACGGTGATGCGAAACTTCTTAGACATCTTTTACTAGTCTCCCTTCCGCACAATAACTAGTCTTGAATGCTGTCGCGACGCGCAGCCATGGCCCACTGGGGCAGGGTAGTTGGCGTACGACGGATGGATACGATGTTGAGGTTTTCAGGCGTCTGACCGAGATATGCTGCGAGCGCCGTGGCAATAACTGCGACCAACTGAGGAGACATACCGTTGTTTTGCTCCACCGGTGACTCCACCCTTTCTTCGCTTTGGGCAACTGCTGCAGCTTCCTGTTTTGGCTTGGGTTCACGATAGAAGATGGGGCGCATCGCAGTCATCACCATTGATAGCGCCCAGAGTGAAGCAAAGACGATGCCCATGGCGATGAGCGTTACGCGCAAACCATCTAGCAGGTCTGCCAATTGCATTGATGTACCCCCTTCCTATACGGGGAGATTGCCGTGTTTCTTGGTTGGACGAGATTCACGCTTGGTGGCATTAGCTTCCAGAGCGTTGATAATCATCCGCCTGGTATCAGCCGGATGAATTACATCATCCACCATACCCCGGCCTGCAGCAACATACGGATTGGCGAACTTGTCGCGGTACTCCTTGATTTTCTCCTGGCGCACTTCCGCCGGGTTCTCGGCATTCTTAATATCGTCACGGAAGATGATATTAGCTGCGCCTTCAGGACCCATGACCGCAATCTCTGCCATCGGCCAAGCGTAGACGGTGTCAGCGCCTAGCGACTTGCTGCACATGGCCAGATAAGCGCCACCGTATGCTTTGCGCATGATCAGGCTGATCTTTGGTACTGTTGCTTCAGAATATGCGTAGAGCATTTTGGCTCCGTGCCTGATAATACCGCCATACTCCTGGTTGAGCCCGGGCATGTAGCCTGGAACATCGATCAAAGTAACCAACGGAATGTTGAACGCATCGCAAAAACGGACGAAGCGGGCGGCCTTATCGGACGCGTTGATATCGAGCGAGCCCGCCAACACTTTCGGTTGATTGGCGATAATGCCGACAGAGCGACCGTTCATGCGGCCAAAGCCAATCACAATGTTCTGGGCATAGTGTGGCTGCACTTCCATAAAATCGCCATTGTCAACCAGGTTATGAATAACCTGCAGCACATCATAAGCCTTGTTAGGATCATCGGGTACTATACTGAGCAGCTCGTCATTCAGGCGAGCCACGTCATCTTCGCACAGGGTGACAGGGGCTTCATCCAAGTTGTTGCTGGGAATGAAGCTAAGCAAACGGCGAACCTGAGCGATGGTATCCTCGTCATTCTGTCCCATGAACTGAGCTACGCCGCTGACCTGGTTGTGCACCGCTGCTCCACCGAGTTGTTCCAAGGTAACATCTTCACCAGTTACGGCTTTTATGACCTGCGGGCCTGTGATAAACATCTGCGACGTGCCCTGGGTCATGAAAATGAAGTCAGTCAAGGCAGGGCTATACACTGCTCCACCGGCACAGGGCCCCATAATGACGGAAATCTGCGGGATAACACCAGAAGAGATGGTATTACGGTAGAAGATGTTACCGTAACCATTCAGAGCGTCAACGCCTTCCTGGATACGGGCACCGGAAGACTCGTTAATAGCGATGAACGGTGCGCCATTGCGCAGAGCAAGGTCCATCACCTTACAAATCTTAGCCGCGTGCATCTCACCAAGACTGCCCCCTACAACGGTGAAGTCCTGCGAGCTGACGTAGACAAGGCGCCCGTCGACAGTGCCGTAGCCTACAACCACACCCTCACCTGGGGCCTCCTTTTTGTCCATGCCAAAATCAACGGCACGGTGCTTCACAAAGGCATCGACCTCTACGAAGCTGTTCTCATCGAAAAGCTGTTCAATACGTTCGCGGGCAGTCAGTTTTCCTGTTTCCTTGTGAGCAGCCAAACGCTTTTCGCCACCGCCCATGACGACTCTCTTGCGTTCTTTTGCCAACTGCTCAAGCTTTTGCTCTATGGCCATGCAGCTTAACCTCCTCTTGCCTTTACAGTCGCACTGCCTTAGTGCTTTGGATACTGGCAGAGCTCGACCAACACACCCATGCTGGCTTTGGGATGAATGAAGGCGATCTTGGCTCCATGCGCGCCCTCGCGTGGCTTCTCATCGATTAGGCGCACTCCCTTGGCTTTCAGATCTGCCAAAGCAGCCTCGATGTCTTCCACTTCGTAAGCGATGTGCTGGATGCCTTCGCCGCGGTTCTCGATGTGTTTGGCAATCGGCCCCTGTGGATCGGTCGACTCAAGCAGTTCCAGCCGGGTATCCCCCACCGGAATGAAGGCAACTTTCACCTTCTGTGACTCGACGACCTCCTCGCCGGCAGCCTTCAGTCCAAGCATGTCCTCGTAGAACTTCTTAGCATCCTCCAGGCTCTTTACAGCTATGCCGAGATGTGCAATCTTGCTAATCATACTATACCCCCCTTAAAATGAAAACTGCCGAGTTGGCAAATAGCGACCAAAGCTGGTCAACTACTTGATACACCGTAATCTCGCCGACAATTACCCGGTCAGCAGCCGCCGCCAGATCGGCAGCAGTCATTTGCTGCCTGAGCTCCCGGAGCATCCTAGCCCCGAGGAGATCGTTGATCTCCATCCTAATGCGGTTGCGGCGCCTTTCTCGCAAACCACCGCTCTTTTCGGAATGGTCATAGTGAGCGCGCAAGGTATCCACCGCCTCTTGAATGCCCTGACCTGAGGTGGCAACCGTCTTGAGCACAGGCACGTCCCACTCACCTTGCGCTTGCTCCTGCAAGCGCAGCATCGAGCGGAGTTCGCGCTCAGTCTTGTCGGCCCCGTCCCGATCAGCTTTGTTGACTATGAAGAGGTCAGCAATCTCAAGAATACCAGCCTTCATGGCCTGAATATCATCTCCCAGACCCGGAACAGCAACGACGACGACCGAGTCTGCGACTGAGACGATATCCGTCTCTGCCTGGCCAGTACCTACCGTCTCCACCAGGATGACGTCCTTGCCGAATGCGTCGAGCAACTTGATGGCATCCCCGGTTGCCCGGGAAAGACCACCCATGCTACCACGGGAGCTCATGCTTCTGACGAACACGCGCGGGTCGCCAGAAATGTCTGGCAGACGCAGACGGTCACCGAGGATAGCACCGCCGGTGAACGGACTCGACGGATCAACCAGGATTAGCCCAAGAGAGAAGCCGCGCGAGAGCAGTTCCTGCGCCAAGCGGCCTGTGAGAGTACTTTTGCCGGCGCCTGGCGGCCCGGTAATACCAACAACGTGTGCACGTCCCAATCTGCCGCCCAACTCAGCCAGGGCGGCATGGGCCAGGGCTGGCTGGTCCTCGGCAGCCGATATGGCTCGCGCCAGGCTGCGCATGTCACCAGCCAGAAACCCCTCCCACCAGGCAGGCCTATTATTGTTGAGCATTGGAGCGTAGGAATTCGATCACGCTCTCGGTGGATGTGCCAGGCGTGAAGATCTCCCTGATGCCAGCTACCTTCAAGCCCGGGATGTCATCATCAGGAATAACGCCACCACCGAATACCAAAATATCGGCTGCCCCACGTTCCTTCAGGAGCTCCACGACCTTCGGGAAGAGATGGTTGTGTGCCCCGGAGAGGCAGCTAAGACCTACTGCATCGACGTCTTCCTGTAACGCCGCATTGACAATCTGCTCAGGAGTTTGGCGCAAACCGGTGTAGATTACTTCCATTCCAGCATCACGCAGTGCACGGGCGATAACTTTAGCCCCGCGGTCGTGCCCGTCCAATCCGGGCTTGGCAATCAGAATGCGCAGTTTCTTTTCCATTGCACTTACCTCCTTATAGCATGTCTTGGGCGATATATTCGCCGAAGACACCGCGCAGACGGTCGCAGATTTCGCCGAGCGTGGCGTAAGCTTTCACAGCCTTCAGGATATACGGCATAAGATTGTCATCACCTTGTGCGGCCGCGGTCAGCTCATCAAGTGCTGTCTGTACAGCCACATTGTCACGCCGTGCCTTCAGCTCCTGCAGTTTCTTGACCTGTTGCTCACCTACAGATGGGTCTACACGTAGCAGTCCCTCCGGAGCAGGCTCTGCAATCTGGAACTGGTTGACGCCAACCACCACCTGCCGGCCCTCTTCCACAGCCTTCTGATATCTGTAAGCACTATCCTGAATTTCGCGCTGCATGTATCCTTGCTCAATAGCCTTGACAGCGCCGCCCATCTCGTCAATTTGCTGGATATAGGCCATAGCCTTCTCTTCAATCGCATTGGTCAGGGACTCAACATAGTAGCTGCCTGCCATCGGATCGATCGTTTCGGTGGCGCCGCTCTCATAGGCGATGATTTGCTGCGTCCGCAAAGCAATGCGCACGGAATCTTCTGTCGGCAGAGCTAGTGCCTCGTCGCGTGAGTTGGTATGCAGGGACTGGGTTCCGCCCAGTACAGCTGCCATTGCCTGCAGGGCAACGCGAACGATGTTGTTATCCGGCTGCTGGGCGGTAAGAGTTGAACCACCAGTCTGGGTATGGAAACGGAGCATCCAGGACTTATCCTTCTTGGCCCCGAAGCGGTCCTTCATGATGCGCGCCCACAGGCGGCGGGCAGCCCGGAACTTGGCAATTTCTTCGAAGAAGTCGAGATGCGAGTTAAAGAAGAATGAAAGACGCGGCGCGAAATTATCTACATTCAGCCCGGCATCAATTGCTGCCTGCACATAGGCGATACCGTCGCTAAGGGTGAAAGCGACTTCCTGGGCAGCAGAGGAACCAGCTTCCCGGATGTGATAACCGCTGATGCTGATGGTGTTCCAATCTGGAACTTCCTTGGAACAATACTCGAATATGTTGGTAATCAAGCGCATGGAAGGGGCCGGCGGGAAGATATAGGTGCCACGGGCTACATATTCCTTCAAAATGTCATTCTGAATAGTGCCACTAAGCTTGCTAAGCGGTACGCCTTGCTTCTCGGCGACACCGATATACATGGCAAGCAGTACAGACGCGGGTGCGTTAATGGTCATAGATGTGCTGACCTTGTCCAGCGGAATGCCGTCAAGCAGTATCTCCATATCAGCTAGCGAGTCAATGGCCACACCTACCTTACCGACTTCACCTTTAGACAATGAATGGTCGGAGTCATACCCGATCTGGGTGGGCAGGTCAAAAGCTACGCTGAGTCCGGTTTGACCTTGTTCCAGCAGGTACTTGTAGCGCTTGTTGGACTCTTCTGCAGTAGCAAATCCAGCATATTCACGCATAGTCCAGAAACGACCGCGATACATAGTTGGCTGTACACCACGGGTATAGGGGTACTCGCCAGGGAAGCCAAGGTCCTCGACGTAGTCTGTACCGGCAATATCTTCTGGAGTATAAACACGCTTAACGTCGACTCCGGAAGAGTTCTCATAGCTTTCTTTCTGTTCAGGGAAACGACTAAGTACCTTCTTGAGTCCGCCTTGCTCCCATTTTTCCCGCTCTTGGCGAACACGTTCCAGGGCTTCGTCCTTATACATCGTACTCTCACTCCTCATATCATCTAAAGCTTGACTGTGCTATCTAAGGAACTAACATGGCACAGCAGGCATGCTTTTCCTTATAGTCTGCGCATCGCAGCCTAAGCTAATCTTGCCACTCTGCTGCCAAAACAATCCCCCAAGGGACCGTTGGTCAAACTTTGGATTTTGTATACACAAGAATTCGCTGCTCCCCGAGGAAACCCTGCAAAGCAGCCGCCAATTGGACAATTTATCTCGCGTACGAAATTGCCCTCCCCGGCCTAACCGGGGAGGGCCAGTGTTTACCCGTCAAACTGGTAGGTTATACCCAGCCGCGAAGCTTCATAGCGTCGGCTACACGACGGATAGCCACGACGTATGCTGCATCACGCATGTCAATGTTCTTGTCTTGGTGCATCTTGTAGATAGCATCGAAAGCCTCTACCATCAAGCGCTCGAGGCGAGTGTTAACTTCTTCGAGGCTCCAGTAGTAGTTCTGGAGGTTCTGTACCCACTCGAAGTAGGAGACGGTCACGCCACCAGCGTTAGCGAGAATGTCCGGAATGATGAAAATGCCACGCTCGAACATCTTCTTGGAAGCAGAACGAGTGATCGGGCCGTTTGCGCCTTCAGAGACGATTTTAGCCTTGATGGAAGCTTGGTTCTCATCAGTAATCTGGTTCTCGAGAGCAGCGGGGATGAGGATGTCGACATCGAGAGCAAAGAGCTCGTCGCGGGTGATATCCTTCTTGCTGCCAGGGAAGCCCTTGACGCCACCATTTTTCTCAACCCAATTCTGCAGCTCTTCTGCATCCATACCTTCTTCGTTGTAAACGCCGCCGGTATGATCCTGAACAGCGACAACCTTGGAACCGAGCAGGGTCTGCATATAGTAGCCAGCGTATCCACCAACGTTGCCATAGCCCTGGATAGCGACAGTTGCGCCCTGAGTGTTGACGTTGAGACGCTTTGCAGCTTCACGAACGCTGAGCACAACGCCAAGGCCGGTTGCTTCTGTACGACCTAGTGAACCACCGATGCCAACTGGCTTACCAGTAATAACGCCAGGCATGTTGTAACCCTTGACCTTGCTGATCTCGTCGTAAATCCAAGCCATAATCTGTGCATTGGTGCCAACGTCGCCAGCTGGGATATCGCGGTCGTCGCCGATGAAGCTAGCCATGGCGCGAGCAAAACCACGGGTCAAACGCTCTTTCTCACCGTTAGAAAGGGAACGAGGGTCGACAGAGATGCCACCCTTACCACCACCGTAAGGAATACCGATAGCGGAGCACTTAAAGGTCATCCACATGGAGAGAGTCTTAACTTCATCCAGGTCAACGGCTGGGTGATAGCGCAGACCGCCCTTAGCCGGTCCAATGACATCATTGTGCTGGGACCGGTAACCGCTGAAAGTCTTGACAGAACCATCGTCCATGCGAACTGGAATGGAGACTTCTAGAGCGCGGAGAGGCTGTTTGAGGATCTCAAAGTAGTTGTTGTCGAGACCCAGAATGTCGCAAGCATCCTTAATCTGTGCCTGCACTTGCAAGAATGTTTCCCTGTTGTTGGACATTTGTGGTAATCCCCCTTTATAGATGGATTATTTATTTCCGCTAGCGACTTCGGCCGCTAGTTGAAATCCTAGGTCGAGTGCTCTGCGGTTGAGCTCTTCAGTTCCTTTGGGAACGCGATTGAGCACTGCTTGCTCTATTGAGCTGCGGTCTACCAGTTGACTGATACCAACCAGTACGCCGAGAGCGATGATATTGGCAACTATGGGGCGCTTCAGCACTTCCAAAGCTGATTCTAGTATAGGCGCCCGGATAACACGTACGCCAGGCAGGTCCTGTTCTCCTTCTATAGAAGCATCCAGCACCACTAGCGAACCTTCACCAAGGCCCTTACCATACTTGCTATACGCTTCCTCTGTCAGAGCGAGGAGCACTTCCGGACGGGTGACTTTCGGGTAGTCAACAGATGTATCGCTAATAATGACCTCACACTTGCTGGCACCACCGCGAGCCTCAGGTCCATAGCTTTGGGACTGAACGGCATTTTTGCCTTCCAGGAGGGCTGCTTCCGCGAGGATGATGCCAGCCAGCAAGATTCCCTGACCACCGCTTCCGCTCAACCTCACTTCACGTCTGCTCTGCATAACCACTCACTACCTCCCCTGCATCCGATCGACTATTTTCTGATACTCAGCGGTGTATTCAGGAGCCTCTCCCTTATACAGCTCACCGATGATGAACTTGTCTTCCAGCTTCTCGGCAGGTAGCTTAGCAGCCGCTGCCGCGGTAACTGCGCTCTCCTTCTGCCACGTGAGCATATCTATCGGAGAACCCAACTTGTTCCTGCGGCCATAGTAGGTTGGGCACTGGGAAATTGCTTCTACCACTGAGAAGCCTTTATTCTCAATGGCCTTGGCTACCAAGTCAGCCAACATGGCGGCATGGTAGGCGGTGCCGCGGCCAACATAGGTAGCGCCAGCAGCCTTGGCCAATCCGCAGAGGTCAAAATCACGATCGACGTTGCCATAGGGCGCAGTAGTCGCCAACTTGCCCTGAGGGGTCATCGGGGAATACTGGCCAGAGGTCATGCCGTAGATGGAGTTATTGAAGATAATGGTGGTGATGTCAATATTGCGGCGGCAAGCGTGAATGAAGTGATTGCCACCAATCGCCAAGCTGTCGCCATCACCGGACAACACGATTACATTGAGGTCGGGGTTTGCAACCTTAACGCCGGTTGCAAAGGCCAAAGCACGACCGTGGGTAGTGTGCAGTGTATCGAAGTTCATATAGCCTGCAGCACGGGAAGAGCAGCCGATGCCAGACACAATGACAGTTTTGTCCTGATCCAGGCCAAGCTTTTCGACCGCGCGTAGCACAGCGTTCATGATGATTCCATGGCCGCAGCCTGGGCACCAAATGTGCGGCATCATCGCTGGGCGAAGATATTTTTCTGCCAGCATGCTACTTCACCTCCAATACTGCCTGCAGGATTTGATCCGGTGTAATCAGTTCGCCGTCTGCACGGTAGACGCCCTTGATCGGCGTGCGTCCCTTGATGACGCGTTCCACTTCCAAAGCAACCTGTCCCAGGTTGAGCTCAGCCACCACTATGGATTTGAGCTGCTCTGCGTACTGATCAATCAGCGTTTCCGGGAAAGGCCACAGGGTTATCGGGCGAATCAAACCTGCCTTGACGCCCTGTTCACGAGCCAGCTTGACGGCGCGGGAAGCGGAACGGGCGGTAGATCCGTAGGCGATTACGCCAATCTCGGCATCTTCCATATGCTCAGTTTCCCACATCAGTATATCATCCAGGTTGTTCATGATCTTGTCGTGCAACCTGTTCAAGAGGTAAGCTACTTTTTCAGGGTTATTGGTCGGATAACCACGGAAGTCATGGGCCAGACCGGTGACATGGAAGCGATAGCCTTCTCCGAAGCTAGCCAACGGTGGAACTCCATCCGGGCCTGCGGCGAAGGGCTCGTAGGCGGCCTTATCGCCTGTCGGACGAGTACGTTCGATAATCTCAAACGGAGCCTCATCCGGGATGGTCACTTTTTCACGCATGTGACCGATGACTTCATCCAAAAGGATAAGGACCGGTTGCCTGTACTTCTCGGAAAGGTTGAATGCTTTAATCGTAAGCTCATAAGTCTCCGGTACGGAGGATGGGCAGAGAGCGATCACCGGATGGTCTCCATGAGTGCCCCAACGGGCTTGCATTACGTCACCCTGGGCCGGTGCAGTCGGAAGACCGGTGCTTGGGCCACCGCGCATGACGTTGACCACAACACACGGAACCTCTGTATAAATAGCGAAGCCGAAGTTCTCCTGCTTTAGGGAGAAGCCAGGGCCACTGGTTGCAGTCATAGACTTGGCGCCAGTCAGGGACGCACCAACAACGGCCGCCATACTGGCGATCTCATCTTCCATCTGGATGAACCTGCCACCCACTCTAGGGAGTCTTTCAGCAAGCAGTTCAGCGATTTCTGTAGATGGAGTAATCGGGTAGCCGGCATAGAAATCGAGGCCGGCAGCAATAGCGCCTTCCACGCAGGCCTCATTGCCCTGCAGGAGCTTAACTTTGGGACTCATTCTTGCCACCTCCCACTTTCACCGCAAAATCGGGACAACGTTGTTCACACAACCGACAGCCGATGCAGAGGTCTTCCCCGGTTATTTCGGGCACCGCCCCGGTTTTCCAGGTAAATACCTTTTTCGGGCAGAATGCAGCGCAAATGCCGCATTTCTTGCACCATTTGGGGTCAATGTTGACCGTGTACCCTGAAGCGTTCACTGTAACTCCCCTTCCTCTCGGGTGTTCTTTTGCTCACACTCTAAAAGCGCCGACTTTAGCATACTAATCGAGCCTAGGTCAGGACGGTAGATGAACTCAACAATCTCCTTATTTGACGGACACAGACGTTCTACTTCACGCCGACGCCCGGGAGAGACTAGAATAATATCGCCGTTTTCAATCACTCTCCGCACCGCTGACTCTTCAAGCGATATCGTGCTCTCAACAGGCAGATAATCAATCCCTGCACTGCGGATAGAGTTCTCCACTTTCTCGGCGAAGTTTGTCGACAGACAAACCAGTCCCAACTTCTTGCCGCGCGGGATCCGCGCTATCTTGACTATGGTCTCCAGCTGGGGATCCAACGCTATGGCCAGCACCCGTCGCTCGGCAGGAACCATGGATCGTACATCGTCATAGTGGAAGAACGTAGTGACCACCATGTCTACAGTTGAGATCAACTGACGGGCACGCTCCATATCGGCCTGGATTTCGCTGAGTACCAAAGGGATAATGGCAACTCCAGAACCAAGCTGCAGTTGACGCGCAAAATAGTCTACCTGCTCCCGATTGCATTCAATAAAAGCAATTCTAATCTTGTTCAACAAGGCCTGTCTCTCTTTAACTTTTTCCTCAGCCAATACGAGGAATTCGTTGAGAGATGCTCCTTGTTCAAGCACCTGTCCGAGAGCTTGTTCAACAATTTGCAGGATTGTTTGCCTCCGGCTCTCAGTTAGATGTTCCGCGGCTGCTTCCGCTACAAACGTCCCCCTACCTTGGAGAGAAACCAGCTCGCCTTCGGCCTCGAGATCACGATAGGCCATACTGACCGTATTGCGACTTACCCCCAGGAGGCTGGCTAGTTCGCGTTCTGTTGGCAACTTAAAACCCGGTTGCCAGGCACTAGACTCAATTTGCTGGCGAATCTGCTGCTTTATCTGTACGTATAGTGGAATGCCGGACTTACGAGACAGTTCAAAAGCCATACGCAACACTCCCTTTAGGACTAATGGCTCAGTCCATCATTCCATTACATTCTAACATATTCGCCAATGCTGTACTACTTCCTTCTAAACTACAAAAAAGTTTTGGTTTTTTTGTCGAAAAAACCGCTGTCTAACCAGACAGCGGTTGATTGGATAGTTCCATTAGCTGATCTAAAGTCCAATCTGGGACAGTATACGAACCAAGCTCCCAACCTTCACCCTGGCAGTGGAAGTCTGAGCCTCCTGTGACTACCAGTTTGCGGGACTCTGCTTCGGCGACGATAGCACGCGCATGCTGTTCAGGATGGTCTGGGTGCCACGCCTCGATACCCATTAGGCCAATGCCCACAAACTCTTCAAGAGCCTCTGGCGAGAAGTGCCTGCCTGGGTGAGCCCAGACGGGCACGCCCCCAACTTGCCTAATCAATCGGATTGCATCCGCGGGAGTGATCTTTTCCCTAGCAACCCAACCAGGCTGGCCCCGATTGAGATATCTGGCAAAAGCCTCAGTACGGGAGTTTACATAGCCCCGCTCAATCATAGCCTGGGCAACGTGCGGACGACCGACTGCTCCGGCACCGGCAATCTCCTTCACCCGGTCGAGGTCTAACATGATTCCCGCCCTGCCAAGTCGCTCAACCATCAGCTGCAACCGACCTGTCCGGCTATTCATCAACTCACGCAACCGGGCTAGCAGTACTGGACTCTGGTAATCCAGACAATACCCTAGTATATGATACTCCTGGTTTCCAATTTCACAACTCATTTCTATGCCTGGAAGCACTTGCAACCCTAGCTGCTTGCCCCGATCGGCGGCCGCTTCCAGCCCATTGACTGTGTCATGATCGGTAAGAGCGATGGCTGCAAGACGCTTGCCTCGAGCCAACTCGACTACCTCGACAGGGGTCAGGCAGCCATCTGATGCAGTTGAGTGAACATGCAAGTCAACAGCCATGACTACCTCCCTCATCATACTAACCCCATACTTGTTCAAAGACTCGCAAGTAGTTTCCGCCTAGGATAAGCTTGATATCCTTATCACTGTAACCACGCTTAAGCAACCCTTCGGTAATCAGGGGCATCTTGCTGACATCAGTCAACCCCTCAGGTGTCGCGCTAATTCCGTCAAAGTCTGAACCCAAACCGACATGCGCAGGACCAACCAGGTTGACAATATGGTCAATATGGTCGAGCAGATGATCTAGCGTGGGCTTGCCGTCGTCTTTGACAAAGGCCGCTGCAAAATTCATCCCCATCACACCGCCGTTTTTAGCCAGTGCTTTGATCTGGTCATCAGTCAGATTGCGCCGGTGTCCGCATACTGCTCTGGCATTGGAGTGGGATGCAATGATCGGGTGCTTGCTGATTTCGATCACATCATAGAAACCCGCGTCTGACAGGTGGGAAACATCCACCAAGATGCCCAAACGGTTCATTTCCTCTATCAGAGCTGCACCAAACACTGTCAAACCCCCGCCGCTTCTGGCATCGCCGACTCCATCAGCGATGTTGTTGCGCTCGTTCCAGGTAAGCCCGATGCAGCGAACACCTAGTTTGTGCAGCATGCGCAGCACGCCGAGGTCGCCCTCGACGGCTTCGCCGCCTTCAATCGCCAGAACGGCTGCCAGCTTGCCTTCGGCCTGAGCCTGGCGAATGTCCGCAGCTTTCTTGATAATCTTCACTTGGTCTGCATTCGCTTCCATCTCTGTGAAGAAGGCATCAAATATCTGGAGAGTACGCTTAAGGGAGCGATCTGGCTTATAGATTGGCTCTATGTACGCCGCGAAGAATTGTACATCGACACCTCCCTCCCGCATGCGTGGGAAGTCGAGATGCCCTTCCTCATTCCTGTTGGTCAACCGATAAGCGTCCCGCTTCATTCCAGGAACAAAACTACGGCCAAGAACCCTAAGCAGCGTGTCGCAGTGCGTGTCCACCACGACTGCTTCCTCATGCAAACGACGATAATCTACTACCATTAGGTCTTCCTCCCTTTATCCTTGTTTCCCCTAACAACGGTCAAGCCGAAAGCTTGGAAAGGTGTAGCTTTCGGCTTAATCCATAAATCTCTTAACGAGGTTGCACAATTAGCTTAATGGCTGTCCGCTCTTCACCGTCGATGTAAATGTCAGCAAAAGCTGGAATACAAACCAGATCAACTCCGCTTGGAGCGACGAAGCCCCTCGCAATCGCTACCGCCTTCACAGCCTGATTGAGCGCTCCAGCCCCTACGGCCTGTAGTTCGGCTGATCCCCGTTCACGAATCACACCAGCTAGGGCACCTGCTACAGAATTTGGATTGGATCGTGCAGAGACTTTCAATACTTCCATTGCTTCTCCTCCTTGCCGTGAATCTGTTCTATTGTTGAATATATTCAATAAAAGCAGTCCAAGTCCTGTCTGTTGCAGAGAGGTTTGAGGGCAGCAAGAGGTAGAATAAAATTCCAACAGTAGCTGGGGCTATGAGTCAATCAACTCACTGATGCGGAGTGGTGGTTTAAGTGCCTTGCCGTCAGCGCCAATCTGCAAGTAGGCTGCATTAAAAATGACCGGCCCTGTGGCTACTTCGAAGCGCGCAGGCAAGCCGGTAAGAAACTTATAGAGCACCGGCTCTGGCTCAACTCCCAGGATTGAGTTAGCAGGACCGACCATGCCGACATCACTGAGAAAAGCCGTTCCCTTGGGCAGCAGTCGTTCATCTGCCGTCTGCACGTGCGTATGGGTTCCGAGCACGGCTGTGACCCTCCCGTCGAGGTGCCAAGCTAGTGCAGCCTTTTCTGATGTTGCTTCAGCGTGAAAATCGACCAAGACAATGTCGCCGTGACGGAAATGGTGCTTCAAGATATCATCCACCACCCGGAAAGGGTCCTCCATTGGAGGCATGAAAGTTCTGCCGCAAGCGTTAATGACCAGAATGCGTTTAGGCGGCAAGCCGGCTTCGACGACTGCGAATCCTTGACCAGGCGTCCCTTCCGGATAGTTAGCCGGGCGCACGATACGTCGCTCTTCCATTAACAGGTCCAAAGCTTCACGCTTGTCCCAGATATGATTGCCTCCGGTAATAATGTCGACACCGGCTCGAAAGATCTCATCAGCTACTTCCCGTGTAATGCCGGTACCTCCTGCGGAGTTTTCGCCATTAGCTACCACCAGGTCGACTTGCTGCTTACGCTTGACTCTGCCAATCAAATCAGCCAGGTTACTCCTACCTGGTCTGCCGACAATATCACCAATAAAAAGTATGCCTAGCAAGTTGCTCCCTCCCTAAAATGCACTAGTATCAGTTTGCCCAAACGGTGTGGCCCACAAGCCGACACTATCGCTACATTCTTCGCTGCTAGTACCCCTTCCTGCCTGAGGCATAGGAACCCCCTGTCCCAATCGAGTAGGAGGGGGTGACTAACCCCCGTCCTCTCACACCACCGTACGTACCGTTCGGTATACGGCGGTTCATGAAGTTTAACCCCGTGGTAGAAC
>JAWLDB010000042.1:11554-16047 GCA_041686915.1 Bacillota bacterium | reverse complement strand
ACCAAACCTGTCACCCGATTTTTTGAATGCGATAGGGACTACTCTAGTTACCGCCACCAGCCTGCTTGAGATCGCATTTAGGACAGTAACCGAAAAAAACCAAACGATGGCTGACTACATTGAAGTCATGGTCCTTTGCCAAGCTGGTTTCGTACTCATGCAGAGGACAGCCGTCCAGCTCAACCACTTGCTTACAACCCAGACAAACCAAATGGTGATGGTGATCCCCGCCAGCATATTCGAAGCGGGCGCGTTCGTTATCCAGCTGCAACCGATTTAGCAGTCGCTTCTCGGACAGCAGGTTGAGATTGCGATATACGGTGGATAGGACCAGGTCGGGATGCGGTTCTTGCAGTTTCTCCCAGACTTCCTCCGCCGATAGGGGACTATTGGCAGTGAGTAACACCTGCAAGATAGCGATGCGTTGCCCGGTAGCCTTTATCTGGTTTTGCCGGAGCACATCCTCAGCTACAACCATTGGCCTTCCCCCTTACAATAATCCCCTGTATGTTTCATTATATCACCAAATCGGTACACGAAGAATTGGGTGTTGCGTGGCATGTTTTGATGTTGCGATGACTAGACATAGGAAGAATGACAGTTTGTCCAAGCTTCAAAGCAAACCGCCCAGAACGGAGGGGAAAAGGATTTGTTCCAGAAACTATGCTTATCTTTGCTAATTATCGCTTTAGTTTGCTGTTTCACTGCTGCTAAGGTTAGCGCTACAGGACTGCAGTACTCTGAGGAACCACGAACAGTAAGGGCAGAGATTATCTCAGCCAGCACTATCGGGCCTAACACCGGCGGAAGTATTGAGCAGCTTGTAACCGCCAAGGTCCTGACCGGAAGCTATGCTGGCCAAACGTTTGAATTTGACCACACTGTAATCGACCATCCAAAGCTGGCGGTGCGTGTCCAGCCGGGAGACGAAGTGTCCTCTATTTGACCACCGTTGATGGCAGGCTGGAAGCGAATATCGCGGACTTTGCCAGAGACCGAACACTGATGTATCTGGTAGGAGCTTTTGCGTTCTTGCTAGTAGTGGTGGGCGGTTTCAAGGGCCTCAAATCCTTGATATCTCTAGGCATCACAACAGCCGCAATCTTCTTCTGGTTGCTGCCCATGTTGCTTCAGGGGCACAGCCCTATGGCGCTAACGATTCTGGTTTGTACAGTGATCTCCTTCCTCACCTTCGTGATTGTGAGTGGCCTGAACATGAAGACAGTATCGGCCATAGTTGGAACAGTCGGGGGCGTGTTCGTCGCTGGGGCGCTGGCAATTGCCATGGGTTATGCGGCCAAACTCACCGGATTCAACGACGAGGAAATGCAGTTGCTGATGCACTTGCCGGAGACAATGAACCTGGACTTCAAGGGGTTGCTCTTTTCGGGGATGTCATGGGGACTATGGCCAACACCTTGATTCTGGCCTATACCGGTGGTACTGTCCCCCTCCTGCTGCTCTTGATGTCTTACGGACAGTCGTTTTCGCAGCTGATCAACCTGGACTTTATGGCCTCGGAGGTCGTCCGTGCCTTTACAGGAAGCATCGGACTGCTGCTGACGATTCCAATCACAACTGTGGCTGCTGGAATGCTAATGGGTAACAGCAAGCAGCCAAGACGATATGGAAGTTCGAGAGCGCGGTGATATGCTTGGCTTCACACCTGATAATACCCGCCCCAAAGATGTCAGTAAATTCCTCCAGAGAAAGTACGGTATAATACACATAGCGCTAGTAATATAAGGGGGAATTGATGCATGGAGAGACCTAACATCGAATGGGGCAAGCTTGGCTTCAGTTACATGAAGACCCCGTACCGCTACATCTCCTATTGGAAGGACGGTCAGTGGGACGAGGGAACCCTGACGACAGATAATCAGCTGCATATCAGCGAGGGCTCGACATCTTTGCATTATGGACAGCAGTGTTTTGAAGGGCTAAAGGCTTACAGGACCAAAGATGATCACATTCAGCTGTTCCGCCCAGACCGCAATGCCGCACGGATGCAGGAGAGCTGCGATAGGCTCTTGATGCCCGCTCCGTCGATCGAGAAGTTCGTTGACGCTTGCGTGCAGGTAGTAAAGGCTAACGAAGCTTATGTTCCGCCTCACGGCAGCGGCGCTACCCTCTACCTCAGGCCGTTTGTAATTGGCGTAGGTGACAACCTCGGCGTTAAACCGGCTGAGGAGTATATCTTCTCCGTGTTCTGCTCCCCCGTTGGACCCTACTTCAAGGGCGGCATGAAGCCGGTTAACTTCATGATTGCTGACTACGATAGGGCAGCTCCGCAAGGTACTGGCAGAGCCAAGGTCGGCGGCAACTACGCAGCCAGCCTGATGCCGCATCAGATCGCCAAGCAGAAGGGTTATGCAGATTGCATCTACCTGGATCCATCAACCCACACCAAGATTGAAGAGGTCGGCGCAGCCAATTTCTTCGGGATCACCAAGGACAACAAGTTTGTTACTCCAGACTCCCCGTCCATTCTGCCGAGTATCACCAAGTACTCATTGCTGCACGTAGCTAAGGAGTACCTCGGTATGGAAGTGGCAGAGAGAGACGTCTTGGTTGAAAACCTGGATGAGTTCGCTGAAGCAGGTGCCTGCGGTACGGCTGCAGTCATTACCCCAATCGGCGGCATCGAGTACAAGGGCAAGCTGCATGTCTTCCACAGTGAGACAGAAGTCGGCCCTGTAACCAGGAAGTTATACGATACCTTGGTTGGCATCCAGTTTGGCGATGTAGAAGCTCCAGAAGGCTGGATTGTGAAGGTTCAATAGTAAGATTGGGATAGGTAAGAGTAATAATGAAGGCCGGGTAATTGACTGGAGACAGTCAATTACCCGGCCTTTCTGTTATGGCTTCATAATCACCTTGATGCAGTCGTCACGTTTGGCATCGAAGATCTCATATCCATGTTCACCCTCGTCCAAACTGAGTCGATGGGTGATCATGTCGGTAGGGTCAATAACACCGTTGCGAATCCAGTCCATCATTTTATCGACATAGGCTGTAGCAGGGGCTTGCCCCATGCGCAGGGTGATATTGCGCGCAAAGAAGTCACCCAGGGGGAACTGGTTGTAGCGCAGGCCGTATACCCCGACTAAGGCTACAGTCCCACACTTGCGGACTGCCTGTGCAGCCATGTTAATCGCGGACATCGCACCGCCCTGCAGCACTAGGGCTGTCTCAATCATCTCCCATACGGTCATCTTGCCATCCATACCGACACAATCCAAGACAACATCGGTCCCGCCTTTGGTGATCTCCTTGATATACATCCCGGTGTTATCGTGCTCGCGGAAATTGATAGTCTCGACATTGTTGAACCTCTTGGCATGCTCCAGCCGGTAATCGATGTAATCCACCGCGATGACCCGTTCTGCCCCGAGTGCCCAGGCTACTTTCTGGGCTGTCAACCCGATAGGTCCGCAACCGAGCACGGTCACTGTTGACCCTTTTTCCACCCCGCCAATAAGGTTACCCCAATAGGCTGTAGGCAGTACGTCAGCCAGGAACACAGCCTGCTCATCGGACATCTCCTCTGGGATGACCCTAGGCCCAACGTTGGCATAAGGGACCCGCAGGTACTCAGCCTGACCTCCTGCATACCCGCCCATCGTTTCGCTGTAACCGAGAATGCCGCCGATTTCGCCATGTGGATTGGAGTTATTGCACTGCGAGTAGTAGTCATGATCACAGAACCAGCAGTGGCCACAGGCGACGGGAAACGGTACAACGACCCTGTCTCCACGCTTGATTGTAGTAACGTCAGGACCTATCTCTTCAACCACGCCTACAGTCTCATGACCAAGGATGAAGCCTTTAGGCATATTCGGCACCAGTCCGTGGATCAAGTGCAGGTCAGAGCCACAGATTGCGGTTGCAGTAACGCGAACTATTGCATCATCCGGTTTTTCTATCTGTGGATCATTGACTTTCCTGACCTTTACATCTTTCATTCCTTCATAGGTGAGTGCTCTCATGGTCTCATCCTACCTCCTACCGCCGGGCCGAGAGAGTCCAACCCAGCCAGACGCTTGAGGTATGGATGGAAGAACAGGCCCTCGACTGCAAGTAGCGCCACCGGTAACCAAAACAGCGCACTAGGACTTATCTTGGTCCCGAGCGACCGCAGTAGCCATAGCACCATCCACGCGAGGCCTCCGTCGGCAATAGTTGCTACCAGATTACCAGCCTTGGGCAAAATCAACATGTCCCCCACGACATATGCGACGACTGTTAACAAGAGAGTGGTCGCTAAGGCTCCAAGCCAAGGCATCCCGCCAATTGTAACAAGAATTAGGAACGCAGGAATTCCGTTGGCTAGCGACTTGAGAGATAAGGCGCGGGTGTGCGACACCTAGCATCAACCTCCTTTTATCGCTAGCATTTCCCGGGATAGGGGTCGCGATGCGAACCCGGCGGGCGGAGCATGTTCCGCAGCGTGTAGGGGATGGATCCTATCCATCCCAGGGTTGAATGCAATT